>DATNRC010000018.1:0-23034 GCA_036703705.1 Candidatus Obscuribacterales bacterium | reverse complement strand
AAGGAAGAGGCGGTTTCCCGCTCGGGCAGCGAAAAGTAACAATGCTGCAACAGCGATGAAACTTATCCCGCACACAAGAGTCTGATACGGAGCCCGATATGGAGCCCTTGGACCGCGGAGGTCAACGCACAATGGCCGAGTTTCAATCAGTAATCGCCATCATGCCCGGCCATGCGGAAGTGGAAAGCGCTGTGAAAAGCCTGCACAAAGCCGGCTTCGACATGCGCAAGCTTTCGGTGGCAGGCAGCGATGAAATAGAGGGTCAACCTCTCGCGGGCTACTTCAACACAGGAGACAGGATGGCGGTCGTGGGCACTTTCGGCTCCCTCTGGAGCTGGCTCTGGGGTCACCTCCTCGGCAGTGCCTATCTCGTCCATCCCAAAATCGGCCCTTTTGCAGTCGGCGGACCACTGGTTGGCTGGCTGGTCTCCGAGGACGGCGATCATTCCAATTCTACGCATGCTTACACCTTCGCCGAGGCGCTGATAAATGTCGGCATCCGACAAGAGAGCGCAGACAGATATGAAAAGGCGCTTGCAGAACGCAAATTTGTCATTGTCGCCATGGGCGAAGAAGACGAAGTGCAGCGGGCAAAACCAATTCTTTCTCCCGTCGCCGAGTCCGTTTCATCGCACAAAATAGTGGCCCCGCCGCTGAAGGCACTGGAGAAAAATTTTGATGCCGCTCGCTCGCCAAGGTCTGCGGCGCTATCCGGCTCCCATGTAAATCATGGGAAGGTCGATGCGCCACCCGAGCTCCGCACAGGAACTTGATCGGCCGCCGATCCGTCTGACGCAAAAAGCTGCTGCCAGAGATGCGCCTCGCAAACTGAGGCCTCTTTTGGAGCCTCCCCTCGAATCAGAGACACGCACGGTACATGAGCAAGAAACGATTATTATTCGATGCCTTAACAATCACCATCATTGCATTCTCGACATTTTCTGGGCTGAGCCAAGCAGGCACGCAGAACGCAACGCCCGACGAGGCGGCACACAAGCACGAAGCTTCGTATCGGGCGGCGTGGCAATTATTGAACGACAACTATCTTTATGCAAAGCGTCTTGCCAACTGGAAGGACTGGCAGAACAAGTTTCACGGCAAATTGCGGAATGCAGCCGACGTCAATCGTGCCATCGATGCCATGCTGAAATCGCTCGGCGATGAGTTTACCTACATCTATAAGGCAGATGACACGGTTACTGTGTCGGAGCCCTGCATGACCTGGAGACGCCTGTCCAACAATGCCGGCTACATCAAAATCGCGCACTTCCACTCGTCGTCCCTGCTGCCCAAAATGCGAAGGGCATTGTTCGCCTTGCAAGATGCACCGGCAATCATCATCGATCTTCGCCACAATCATGGCGGCTGGGTGGAACTGACATGCCGCGCAGCAGGATTTTTTGTGCCGAAGGGAACATTGGCCAGCCTGCACGGGAGATCAAAAAATCATGAAATCGATACCAGGATCGTGCTCAGCGAACAAGACCTAATCGTCTTCAAAGATGGTTCACTGAGCGTGCGACCTCGAGAGCCGTTGCTCGCCGGCAACAAGCCGATTATCGTTCTTGTCAACGAGGACACTCGCTCGGCAGCGGAGATGTTTGCCGGCGTCCTTCGCGATCTGCGTGGCGCAATAATAGTCGGCAAAAGGACTTTTGGCAAAGGCGTGGCGCAGGACGTCTACTCGCTTGAAAGCGGCGATATCCTGAAGTTTGTCTCCGCCCGCATCGTTCTGCCGTCAGGCGTTTGCATACACGGTAAGGGTCTCGTGCCTGATTATGAAATCAGCTCGAAGAGAAAGGCTCGCGGACAAAAAGTTGACCAGCAGTTGGCGAAGGCGGTGGACTTGATCGATCGAGGCACCGGAATTGCCGCCTCGTCGCGCGGCGTTCCCATTATGTAAATTTGCCGCGCCTAACGATCAAAACCGTCAAGATCGTCGAGCTGGTGGGCGAGCATGGAGCGCGCCTCAGTCTTCAGTTCAGCAGCCAGATTTTTCTTATTCTGTGCTTCCAGGGCATTGGCAAACCGATTGAGCTCATCGATGAGTTTGAGCTCGTCGCCTCTGCCGGAGATGGACGCCCCTTCATCTTCGGCTCCAACTGCCAGTTCTTTGCGCAGCCTGGCGATTATGGCTTCGAACCGAGAGACACAATGTGCGTGATCAGGATCGCGGGCGAACTTTTGGTCGTGCCCCTTTTTCTGGCTTTCCAGATTCTCAATCAAGTTTTTAAGGTCTGCTCTATTCATCCAGAAGACCACACAAACAATCAACATCTCAAAGCTTTGACTGCAATATTCTGCGGAAGTTCCTGACGGCGGAACCAAACACCTGGCGTTGCGTCGCTCTCAGCACAATTTTGACGATGAGGAGGGCTATTGATGGCACTCTTGAAGGCGCACCACCTGAAGCGCTACAAGGACATTTCCCGCCTTTTGATGAAACTGGGGCAGCGGGGCTTGCCATCCTTTGTTTTCTTCTGGCAGGCGGCTGCGGCTTCATGCTGATTGTCGAGGTTCTAATCGCAGATAGGCATCGCAAGTAGCGGCACACATTGGCTTGCTTCAGCCTGTGGCTGAGCAAAGGATGAAGATTAAGTGTCGGCCAGAAATGGAACTTTTCGCAAGCAATCTTGTCTTACAGAAGCAAAGAATGGAGAAATCCATTCCCCAGCAGGGGAGGTTGAAAAACCGAACCTGCTGGCTTTTTCTGCCACCGGCAATGAGTTGCCTTTGTTTGCTGTGAGCGATCTTCTTCCGCGCGGCGCGCAATTTACTTCCAGGCCCAATCTGCGCATTCAAAATTGTCCGCCGGATAGGAACCCCCGGATCGCATGGACCGTCTACCCGGGATTGAAATCGCTGTTGGACAAGTAAGTGGAAAAACCGATGATTCATACAGTTAAACAAGTCATATCAATAGTCACTGCCGTAACCGCGCTCGTCATCGCAATCAAAGAATTGAAAGCTGCTTTGCGCTCTAAGAAAGACACCGGCGATGGGACAAGGACGGCGGCTTAGTTGCGGCGAAGACGGTCGAGGTGATGCATGGATGTCGAGGCTCGCTTTTGTCCGGCTGCAAGGCCTGGTGCTGGAGCTTCCAACTCCAGCCAATCTGCGCGATCGATTTGCATGAGCTCGCGGAATGTCAAAATGAGGGAAGAGAGATGGCACGCGCCATGTGGTCGGGAATCATCAGCTTCGGGCTGGTAAGCATCCCCATTAAGCTATACAAGGCAAAAGACAGCAAAGGCATTTCCTTCAATCAATTGCACAAGAAGTGTCATACGAGAATTCAGGAAAAGCGTTGGTGCCCTTATTGCGAGGAGGAAGTGGAATGGGGAGACGTCGTCAAAGGCTACCAATACTCAAAGGATGAGTACGTCATTCTGGAAGAGGAAGATCTTGCCAAATTGCCCTTGCCCAGCAAGAACATCGTCAATGTTCTTGCCTTCGTGGCACTCGATGAAGTCGACCCCGTCTATTACGACAGCTCATATTACCTCGAGCCGGATAAAGTAGCGTCCAAAGCCTATCCGCTTTTGCTCGAATCTCTAAAAGACAGCAATCGCGTGGCCATTGGCACCATTACTTTGCGAAACAAGGAAAGGTTATGTCTCTTGCGCCCCTACGGCGGAATGCTCATGCTTGAAACGCTCCTCTATCCGGATGAAATAAGAGTGGAGCCATCGCAATCAATGAGCGAAGGCAAACCAACCAGGCAAGAGCTGCAGATGGCTGAAAAACTGATCGAGCTGATGGACGACAAATTCGAACCGGAGAAATACAAAGACCATTACCGGGAGGCTCTCGAAGAGCTGATCGAAGCCAAATTGAGCGACAAGGAAATTGCTTTACCGGCTAAGAAACCGGCGGGCAAGGTGGTTGATCTGATGGACGCTCTTAGCGAGAGCTTGAGCAAAATAAAGGAGCCGCGTAAAGAAGCTCCTAAAGAGCACAAGAAGCCGTTGAAGCGCAAAGCGGCAAGAAAGACAAAAGAAGTTGCGGCCAAAAGGACACGGGCGAAGAAAAAGCGCGCAAGCTGATTGAGGTGCGTCGGCGATGTTGCAGGATTATGCCAAAAAAAGAGATTTCCAAAAAACACCCGAGCCTCCTGCGGCCGTCAAGAAGAGCAGGAAACAAGCGAAGACCCTGCAATACGTTATACAGAAACATGCAGCCACGCGCCTTCATTTCGACTTCCGATTAGAACTGGAAGGAGTCCTGGTGTCATGGGCGGTTCCAAAGGGACCTTCCTTCAATCCAGCGGACAAACGATTGGCCGTAAAAGTTGAGGATCATCCCTATGATTACAAGGACTTTGAAGGATACATACCGACAGGAGAATATGGAGCCGGGGAGGTCATCGTCTGGGACCAGGGCACCTATGAGCCGGAAGAGCCCGTAAGACATAAGTCGGCCGCTGCGGCGGTGAAAGAGGGTCTCAAAAAAGGAAAACTGACAATTGCCATGAATGGTGAGAAACTGCATGGCAAATTCACTCTCGTGCGCACAAAAGGCGGTGCGGACAATCAATGGCTGCTGATAAAGAAAGAAGACGAATTTGCAGACCCGTCCATGGATATTGCTGAAGACGACACCTCGATAAAATCCGGGATGACACTTAAGGAATTGAAGGAGAGAAGAGAGACGGGAAAAAAGCGGCGGCTCCCAAGAAGCGTCAAGGAGCGATCAAAAGACCGCGACAAAGGAATGCGTGAAGAGCCGTTCCCCACAAACCTCTCGCCGATGCTGTGCTATCTGGTAAAAGACCCTTTCACCAGGGAAGGGTGGCTTTTTGAACCGAAGCTCGACGGCATACGCGCTCTGGCCTACATTGCCGACGGCAGTGTTGCGCTGGAATCGCGGCGCGGGCTCGACCTCACAGGACGTTATCCCGCTCTGGCAGAGGCGTTGCTCAAGCAGCAAGACAATCTTATCCTCGACGGTGAGATATGCGCTCTCGATGAAAAAGGGAGACCTTCGTTTCAGCTCCTCCAACGGCGCTCTGGTCTGACGGCGCAATCCGACGTCAGCCGCGCGGAGAAGAAAATCCCTATCGTTTATTATGCCTTCGACATCTTATACGCCGACGGCAAGCGGCTCGAAAAGCTGCCCTTGAAAGAGCGCAAAGAAATTCTTCACAGCAAGCTCATCGAATGTCAAAGCGTGCGCAATGTCATCACGCTCGGCACGAACGGTGGCGACGCATTCGAAGCAGCATTGCATGCAGGACTGGAGGGGATCGTCGGCAAGAGGATAGACAGTCAATATGAAGTCGGACGCCGCTCGGCGAGCTGGCTCAAAGTAAAAGTCACCCAAAGCGCGGAATTTCTGATTTGCGGTTACACTCCTGGCACGGGCACTCGCGCAAAGACCTTCGGCTCCCTCTTGCTCGGCTATTACGACGAAGGGGAACTCAAATACGCGGGCGGCGTGGGCACCGGATTTACGGATGCAATGTTGAAAGATCTCATGCAGAAGATGAAACCGCTCGTGCAAAAAACGTCTCCATTCAATAAGAAAGTGCCGGGCAAAGCGCGCGCCGTCTGGCTCACACCAAAGCTGGTGGCGGAGGTCAAATACGCGGAGTGGACTCATGACAAGATACTGCGTGTGCCTGTCTTCATGCGGCTCAGGGAGGACATTGCCCCCGAGCAAGCAGGTCCCGAACAGGTACTCAAAGTAGAAGAGGCGACGTCTCGAAAGATAGTGTCGCCCGCAGTGCCGACGCAGAGCGGGGCGAAATCCTCCGATGAAGCGAAAGCAACGAAGCGATCTTTAGATGACGCAAAAGTCGTGAAGAGCAAACGCCGCCAAGAAAGGGATGAGGAGATAGAGAAAATTGTTGAGCAGCTGGAGGAAGCCGGGCAAACACTGACATTGGAAGTCGAAGGCAATAAGATTCCTTTCTCGAATTTGGACCGCGTGCTGTGGCCCAAGGAGGGCAAGCAAGCTGCCATAACGAAACGACAGTATGTAAAGTATCTGGCCCGCGTTTCGCCATATCTTTTGCCCCACCTGAAAGACAGACCGCTCACTCTTGTGCGCACGCCTTTGGGCATTCACGGCCAAAAGTTTTTCCAGAAACACTGGGAGCGCGCTCGTCCTGAATTCGTCTCCGTCACGCGTTTTTTCTCCGAGCACTCCAAGTCGGATAAGGATTTCCTCCTCTGCAACAATCTGTCGACCCTTTTGTGGCTCGGTCAAATTGCCGATGTTGAGCTGCATGTCGCACACACACCTGTGGTCAAAGATGGCGATTGCAAAAAATGCTCGACTGTCATGACCGGCTCACGTGATAATGTGCTGCGCTCTGTTTTGAATTATCCCGACTATGTGGTCATCGACCTCGATCCCTATCTCTATTCAGGTAAAGAAGAGAAAGGCGCCGAGCCTGCTCTTCATAAAAAGGGCTTTCGCAAGACATGCGATGTCGCTTTGTGCGTGAAAGAATATCTGGACCACTTGGGCATTGAAGCATATCTCAAAACGACGGGTCGCACCGGCTTGCACATTTACATTCCTATTGTTCGAAACTTTGATTATGACAGCGTAAGAGAATTTGCAAGAACGATTGGTCAAGTGTTGCTGAAGGGCCGCGGCAAAGACGTCACCATGGAGTGGGCCGTTGTCAAACGCAGCGGCAAAGTCTTTTTCGACCACAACATGAACGCAAGAGGAAAGACGCTCGCCTCGGTTTATTCGGCAAGAATTGCCGCAAACGGCGCTGTTTCCGCGCCGATCGGCTGGGATGAGCTTGGCTCGGTGTATCCCACCGATTTCACAATCAATACAATCCTGAACAGGACTTATGATGTCGGCGACCTGTGGCAAGACATCTCAGACCACAAGAACAACTTGAGAGAAATCATCGCCGGTCTTTAAGCAATCGCAGGGCCGGGCAGAGACAAAGCAGCTGGAGCGAGGCGGACAAATCAAGAGCGGATGTTCGCTTGAAAACGAGCGCAGAATTACACTTCGACAAGAAATTTGCAGTCGTTTACAAGCAGTGAAAGAAAAGCATGTGCCTCTCGCAAAACCCACACAGGCTGTGGTTTCGGCGCAATGCCAATTCTAGAATACTTAGCTTCGGGAAGGATATATCATGCCCTGTCGTTTATATATCCCTTACGGGCAGGCGGATATTTTATAGGGATATCCAGTATTTACGCTTACGAGCGGCATGGTATTGTGTAGCGAGCGCCAATGCAGCGCGCCATTTTCATACCTCTCAA
This sequence comes from Candidatus Obscuribacterales bacterium, assembly GCA_036703705.1. GTDB lineage: Bacteria > Cyanobacteriota > Vampirovibrionia > Obscuribacterales > Obscuribacteraceae > DATNRC01. Next base: position 15,796 of record DATNRC010000018.1, on the reverse strand, counting down.
ACCGATCGGCAGGACCGACGGGCTCTCTCGCTCTCGTCGGTCCCCCCCCCTTTTTGGCGAGCGAACGGATCGAGAATGGGCTTTTCATGCCGGCTTCAGACGATTTATACGCAATTTCGTTAGTACCAAATTCGCTACGCGGTTTGCTGACTGCTTTTTCGCGAATTTACTTTCTTATGTTTTAAGCGCATTATTGAATCATGACAAGCGTTGGCGGTGCCCCGAAAGTCAAGAAATTACCGAAAAAGAAAGAGTGAAAGCCATGTCGAACCAAATCAACACCGAATTAGCAGACCTGACGGTGGAACTTTTCGAAGAATCCAAGCATGTGCACCCGATTCAACTGCCCACGGAGCAATGCGCGCACTGCTGGAAGAGACAAATGGCTATCGAACTCATGAAGCACGTATGGAAGCCAATGACACCTCAATTGTCGAGAGCGGCATAGTTAGAGACTAAGCTCACACCAGCACCAAGAGTCAAGGACGGATGGAGGTAGTACCAATGAGTACCGCCGGGAATCTTCACAATCAGAGCGCGACAGTCTTGCGCGACAATCCATTTTCCTCCGCCCTGACCAAGACAAGGCATAACGTCGAGCAATATGTCGTGCGCAAGCAAAGCGAAATGCTCGACCGAACAAGAGAGCTGGACGAGCGGGGCTTTAGCGCCTTTGAGCACGATTATTTGTTGGATGCCAGAACAGGGCTATTGAACGAAGTGGCATTCAATAAGAAATTCCATTACGAAGTTATGAGAGCCAGGCGTTATGAGCGCCCGGTCAGTTTGCTCTTGATTGCTTTCGACAATCTCGACGAGGCAATACAACATTTCGGCAATCTGATTGTCGACGATCTTTGCCTGCAGCTGGCGGATCTCTTGCGCAAATCGACACGCGATACTGATGTCCTCGGACGTCTTGGGCCAAATCTATTCGCCGTAGCCTGTATTGAAGCGGACATCCCGCACGCGCTGGTGGTGGCACGGCGCATTGGCTCCCGCATGTGGACCAGACCAATGCTGCCCCGGCGCACCACCACTGCCACCGTCAGCATCGGTGTGGCAAGCTCCAATCTCGACGGCGTTTCAACCGAGAAATTGTACGAAAAATGCATCGAGCACCTGCAAATGGCTCAACACTCGGACGGCAATTGCGTGTTTTATTCCGCAGAGATAGAAGAGCCGGCAAAGGATCAAAAACGCACAGCTTAAGCTCCAAACCGGAACGCGGTGCCGAGAGCGCCGGGCAAGTTAAGCCTGTCTGAACCACCGCCGCGCCTGGGTGTGGGCTCGCTGCGTCCTGACCCTGGCCTGCAGATCCCTCAGCCGTCAGGCGGTCCTTACTTTGCGGCTGGTGAAGCTGCTGGTCACAAGTCCAATGAGGAGCATCACCAGCCCACCCAGAATCGCTGGACCCCATCCATGAATCGTCAAGTAAGCGGGCATCAGATCTGCCACCAGTCTTAGTGCAACCGCGGGCAGAATCCAGAAGCCCAGTATCCACAGCGGTATTATCCAGAGCAAAGCCAGCCCAAACGACCCGACCGTGAGGACAGCCGCAAGCGCAAGAGCAACCAGCTCCACCACCCACAGCATGATGCCGAAGAAAACCGACAGAAGAAGAGCCGTAAGAAAGTTGCCATGAAAGCTTATGCCGTCAATCATGGGCAGCACCATTGTAAATGCAAGAGCTGACAAGACCAATTTGACCAATAATCTCATTTGCCACCACCTTTGGAAAGCAAGACGCAAACGTCAGGCTGCATCCTTGTTGTGTCCATGAATTTTAACAGCTCGTCGATTTCACCGGCTTTGACCTATAAACAGCCCTCAATGTGGCGACTGACGCCCGAAGAGCGTTTGTCAAACTGAACTGTCGGGACGGGCGAGGCGAAAGTTCCCTTCCAGAGGCGTTTGTTAAGGGGCGGCGATCAGGTTTTGCTGCTGCCGCGGATTGTCGCTTGCACTGCAATGCATGTCACTGTGATTAGACCTTGAGCAAGGTCCTGAGATCATCAACGGCCGTTGTGAGATGAGTGTGCAAAGCAGAAATCAAAGGCTCCAGCGAATCGACCTCCGACCGCTTGAGAAGGGCCTCCAGCTCCACCGCCACTTTCTCGAGCTCTTCAGCACCGATATAATTTGCCGGTCCCCTCAATCCATGCACGAGACGACGAGCTTCCTGATAGTCGGCACGCGCCACCGCCTGCGCGATTTCTTGCCCCACTCCGCCCTGGCTGTCCAAAAATTTCTTGGCCACGGTTATGTAAATGGTGGTGTCATTACCAAAACGCTTGACTGCCGGCTCAATGTTCAGGCTGCCGACACGCTTGGGCAAACTTGACTGCTCTTCCTTGACTGCCGCTACCTTGATTTCTATTCTTGGCTTTGGTTTCGCCTTGTCATCACCATGAACCCAGCGCACGAGAGTGGCAAGTAAGTGCTCCGGCTCAAACGGCTTGCAGATGAAATCGTTCATCCCTACTTGAAGGCATCTTTCACGATCGGCCGGAAGAACATCGGCCGTCATGGCAATGATTGGTAAAGTGCCTATCTCCGGCATTGCTCGTATCGTCCTTGTTGCCTCATAACCGTCCATCACCGGCATTTGAAGATCCATCAGCACAGCATCATATTTGGTATCGCCCTTGCTCATCAAATCAACTGCTTCCTTGCCTGAGCCGGCAATGTCCACGCTCGCACCGGCAGCAGTCAATATCTCGCATGCTACTTCTTGATTGACCACATTGTCTTCAGCGAGCAAGAGCCTCATACCGGCCAATCTGTCTGTAAGCGGAGGAGCCTTCTCTGTCTTCGGCATTTGCGGCGATTCATGCGCTCTCAGGGCAGATGAGACAGCATCAAAAAGAGATGATGCCGTCACTGGTTTGATAAGCAAGCCATCCAGCAATTCCTGAACTCCTACCTGCTTTACCGCCTCACGGGCATGAGCAGTAAGGAGCAGACACAACGGCGCCTGCTGCGACGAGCGCACGGTTTCTTTTATGCGACGGATCGTTTCCACCCCATCGAGTCCCGGCATCTTCCAATCAACAACCAGGACAGAGAAAGGCTCTTTTTCCGACACGGCCTTCTCGACCTGAGCGATCGCTTCGGCGCCCGATGGTGCCACCATAACTTTCCAGCCTAATGAAGAGGCAAGTCTGTTGAGAACTTCCCTTGCTGTCTCGTTGTCGTCGACAATCAAGAGCCGCAGGTCATCAGGCAACGGGCTGGTATCGATGGCTTGTCTCGGCAGCGGCTTAACAGGCACTTGCAATTCCACCGCGAATCGGAAGGTGCTGCCCTTGCCTGGAGTGCTCTCGACAGCAATATGTCCGCCCATCAATCCGACGAGCCGGCGGCAGATGGCCAGGCCGAGCCCAGTGCCGCCGAATTTGCGCGTCGTAGAAGAATCCGCCTGGGAGAACGCCTCAAACAGCCTTCCGATCTCCTCTTCGGTCATGCCGATGCCTGTGTCGCTGACGCAAAACTGCAGAACAATGTTTTGATTTGTCTTCTCAATAAGAGCGACGGACAGCACGACCTCGCCTCTGTCGGTAAATTTGACGGCGTTGCCGGCCAGATTGATGAGCACTTGCTGCAGCCGCAACGGATCGCCGTTCAACTCCACCGGCACATCCGGCGCAATGGAAAACAAAATCTCGAGATCTTTGTCCTCAGCATTGACGGAGAGAATGGTCGCCACATTCTGCAGGAGCTCATCGAGCCTGAAGTCAACCTGCTCGAGAGTGAGCTTGCCGGCTTCCACTTTTGAGTAGTCGAGAATGTCATTGATGATTCCAAGGAGGGCCTTTCCCGATCCTTCGATTTTCTTTGCGTAGTCCTTCTGGCGCGCATTCAATTCCGTCTGCGACAGAAGATAAGTCAGGCCGAGTATGGCATTCATCGGCGTGCGAATCTCATGGCTCATATTGGCCAGAAAATCACTTTTTGCCTTGTTGGCTTTTTCCGCTGCGTCTCTTGCTTCCTCCAGCGCGAGGCTGACTGCGCGCAGCTCATCGGCCTGGTGCTTGAGGTTTGCCTGTGTGTTCTTCAGCTGCTCCACGTCTTTGGCAATTGCCTCAGCCATTGTGTTGAAAGCTTTGCCCAGCATGCCGATTTCGTTCTCAGCCCGAATGTTATTGCGCGCAGAATAATCGCCGTCTGAAAGACAGGTGGCCTGCACGGACAATTGCAACATTGGTTGGAGCAGGGAGCGCATGGCGTATCCGAGAAAGACAATCACGAGCAGGGCGCAAATGCCCACGAATGTGAATTGTATGGCTATGAAGTTCAGCTCCTCCTGCCTGAGACGCGCGAGCTCCTCGGTGGTCCGCTTCTCAACGGAATCTATGAATCTGTCGATGGGCTGCATGATGTGCGCTTTGGCACGCAAATAGTCGTCTCCGTGGAGCAATTGGCGAGCGAACTGTTGATCGGGCTTTCCCTTAAGGCAAAACTTTCCCGTGCCGTCCTGAAAGAGCCCTTCCATAGCTGAGAAAGCACGCTCTTCAATAGCAACGAGACTGTTGGAGCGTCTCTCGGCTTCCTCCAAAAGAGCAATTTCGCCTTTCGACAAATTCGATTCTCTAAGGGCCGCTGCAAAACTCTTCGGCTCGTCTCGACCGGGACTGACCTCTGCCTGCCCCAGCGTAAGATCCCAGTAAGTAAATCTGTGGTGCTTCGGCGGCGCCAGTTTGCCGTCGCGCATGTCGAGAATCTGCTGGAAGTACTTGCGATACTGCGGATTGCCTGTCTCAACATAAAGCCTGGCCATCATTGTCAGATGGTCGGAGCTCTCCTTCAGCATCAAAGCCAGTCTGTAAGATTGGAATCGGCGTGCCTGGCTTTCATAAATCTGGTCTTGCAGAGTTTGAATCTTGCGGTTGAAGTAAAAGAGCAAGCCCAGAAAAACTACAGAGAGGGCAACAATGAGAAGAAAGAGAGGTCTAAGGCGAATACTTATTGTCGTTCTCCCACTGCCTTGACTTTCTCAGGCGCTTCCGATTTAATCGCCCGCCCCCGCTTGGAGCGCATTTCGCGCAATGTCTCCTGCATGAGATTATGCACATGGTCTCGCATTTTGCCTGGAGCTCCAGGGAAAAGAGCCGGATCGACCGGGGGCAGTATTTTGACGCGCACCTTCTGTCCCGCCCTTAAACCTTTTGCATGCTTGGGCAAAATTTCGTGAGTGCCGTCAATGACGATGGGCACCACCGGGATATTGCACTCCTGAGAGAGATTGAACGATCCGCTCCTGAACGATTGCAGCTCGCCGTCTTCCGAGCGCGTCCCTTCCGGAAACATCATGATTGAAGCTCCTCTCTTCAACCATTCGCGGCAATCGGACATCATCTCCTTGATGCTGGCAAGGTTTCCGCGCTTGATGGACACGTACTGGTTGTAATACATATTCCAGCCAATGAGCGGTGTCTTGAAAACGGATTCTTTTGAAACAAATTTGAACGGCCTCATCAAGCCGTATAAAACCAGGATATCGAAATACGATTGATGGTTGGCGATAAGGATATACGTTTTTCTGGGGTCTATATGCTCTCTGCCCTCAATCGTACATCCCCATCCAGGATTGACGAACAGATAGTGATAGCCCCATATGCATGAAAAGTAGTGGGTGAGCCTTCTGTTTTTATCGAAAGGGCGCGTGACAAAGGTGATAATCGTGGCGATGCTGAAGCATATGCAGCACGAAATCACGAAATAAACGGCAAAAAGCCAAGTAAACGCTTTGTCCACCAAAGTGCCCATGCGATCCTCATGCAATGCATTCCCCAAGTATAAGCGATTGCCCCGACGGCGAACCAGCTGCTCCATTTCAGGTCCTCCACAGCTTTTAAGGATGGGTTTTGGCGCGCCCGTATGAGAGCACTTTACAGTCCGAGCGTGATTCAGGCAGGCAAATGCAGCGGGCAAGTCTCAGTGCCTGCCATTTGGCGACTTTTGCCGGGGTCTGCTATATTATGGCACGGACCCACTTTGGCTCAGCAGTGTGGCCTTTCCTCGATTTTCTCTCCGTCTGTCTCAAAAAGCGGCATTGCTGATTACAGTGCCGTTATGTGTTCAGCTCATCTGTCTTTATGCCGTCCTCCACGATCTTGTGAAGCTGGAGGAAGATAATGAGAGAGAAGCACGTGTAGTTCAACACCTGGTGCATGTCAACTTGATGTGGAACGAGGTGATGAGCGCGGGCGGCGCGCTGGTTAAATACAAGGCGTTTTCGGAACAGCGCTATCTGGACGAATTCCACAAGCGCATCGCCAAGATGTACGAGCACCGCGACATTCTTCGCGCCATGCAGTTGAAAGATCCGGAATATGCAGCCGAAAGCGAATCCTTCTTCCGGATCATGAATGATGCCGAAAAAATAATCATGCAGCTGCAGGATACGCATCAGTCGGAAAACGCTCTGGCAAGCATACGCTCAGTAGGCAAATTCGACAGCTTAGTGAGGCGCGTCAATGCCGCCGGTGAGGAGCTCGTCAAAAAAGAGCTGACCGTGCATAAACACTACCGCGAATTGCAAAAGCAAAACCGCCTGCGACTCCAACAAACGATCAAATTCTGCTCGCTTGTAAACCTGGTTCTTGCAATCCTTATGGCTATGATTTTGAACGCCACTTTCGCCAAGCGCATGAAGGTGCTGGCTGACAATGCCGTAAATATCGCTATCGGCAAGCCGCTGGAAGAGCCGCTCACAGGCAGCGACGAGCTGGCGACGCTTGACGGTGTGATACACAGTCTTTCCAGCGAACTGGCGCAATCGAGACAGAAAGAGCGCGCGATGATCGAGAATGCGATCGAAATCATTTGCTCGCTGGATGAGCGCTTGCGCATCACGCAGTTGAATCCCGCAGTCACGCGCGTGCTTGGCTATAATCCCGACGAGCTCCTCGGCACTGCCATTCAGTCTCTCGTTCATGAAGAAGACCAGGCAATCACATTCAATAATTTGTCGCAATGTAAGACAAGCAAAACCGATGCTGCATTCGAGGCGCGCATAAAAACGAAGGACGGGCGATACCGTTTTCTCGACTGGCGCGCCCGCTGGTCGGAGGAAGAAAAGGCTGTTTTTTGCGTCGTTCACGATATAAGCGAGCGAAAAGAGTCAGAGCGGCTGAAACAAGACGTTTTAGCCATGCTGAGCCACGATCTACGTTCCGTGCTCACTTCACTTGGCATCACGCTGGATTTGCTTAATGAGGGTCATCTCGGGAAGCTGACCGAAAAAGGGAATCGCATGGTGTCAAACGCCAATGAATCAGTGGCCGTCGTCGTGAAGATGATCAACGACCTCCTGGAAGTGGAGCGCATTGAGTCGGAAAGCTTCACGCTCGACTACCACCGTGTTTCCCTAAACGATGTGATCAAGCAAGCGTCCGATATTGCTTACGCCGATGCAGAAACGAAGAAAATTGAGATAGAGATAAGCGGTGAAGAGCAAGAGATTGACGCCGATCCCGAACGCCTGAAGCGGGTGATAATCAATCTCCTCAATAACGCCATCAAGTTTTCTCCAAGCGGCGGCATCATCTCTGTCGTTTCGCAACGTATTTCCGAAAATGGCGGCATGCGGGAAGTGGAGGTGCGCGTCATCGATCAGGGTCCGGGCATACCGGCTGATAAAGCTCACCTCGTCTTTCAAAAATTCAAACAGCTTGGTCGCGGTGATGAAGGTGAGCGCAAGGGAAGCGGTTTGGGCTTAGCAATCTGCCGGGCGATCGTGGAGGCGCATGGCGGTAAAATCGGAGTAGACAGCGGGCATAACGGCGGAAGCGCTCTCTGGTTTACTCTGCCGGTGAATCGACCTGGTTCTCACGGCTAACAAAAGGAATCGCTATTTTTTGTCATTCAACAGCGTCACCCGCACCATGAAACGCCAGCTCAAGAACGCTTCGACTATTGCAGCGGCAATTTGCCTCTTAGCAGTGCCGGTCCAGGCAGCGCATTATTTCACTGATCCGCCGCTGGACAAAGGCTGGAAGCTTTTTCTGAATATGCAGTACGAGGATCTTACCGCGCTGGCAGTAAAATCGATGGGCAAGGGAAAGAGAAACGCACCCTGGTATGAACTGATTGCCCTCGTCAACTATCACCGCAGATTCCCCGATGCTTCAATAGCGGCAGGCACCGCTGTCAGGCTCGAGCCGAAAAACGCGCATGCGCTCAGCACCTATGCTTTCGTATCGAGGGGCAGCCAGTCAGAAGCAGTGCACCTGGCTCAAAAGGCCGTCGCTCTCTCGCCCAAGGAAGGACGCCCACACGCTGTTCTCGCCTTGTGCTTGATGAATATGAATAAAGTCAATGAAGCGCGCAAGGAAATCGAGGAGGCCGTCAGGCTGAGCCCGACGGATTTCGACGTCAATCGAGCAGGAACAATCTTTTATGCCAATACGCTCGAAGAGGAAAAGGCGCGCCATTTCTACGATGCGCTGGCAAAGAATTTTCCTACCTCGGCCTATGTCTTCTGGAGCCGCGCTGAATTCCGCAAAGACAATTCTGACCCTTCCGGTGCGCTCTCGGATTACAGTCGGGCCATCGAGCTCAATCCAAAGAATCAACAGGCCTATGCGGGAAGGGCGCAGCTTTACATGTTTTTGAAGCAATACGCCAAAGCGGCAGAAGATTACACTCATGCCTTCAACATCATGAAATCGTGGCCGGTCATCTCGAGCAGAGCAAATGCCTACATGGAGATGAAACAGTATGACAAAGCGATCGCTGATTTGAACTTCTGCATTTGGCAAATGTCGAGGACAGGCAAGGACGACCATTCTTATTCCGCATACGGAGCCGGCAGCAAGGACTATCGAGATTGCTGGTTGAGACGCATGATTGCCTATCAATATGCCGGTCGAGACGCCCAGGTAATCAAAGACGGCGAGGAAATGATAAGACACGAGCCTCATGCTGTGAAATGCCATTTGCTTTTGCATGCCTCTTACATGCGCCAGAAGAAATTCAACGAGGCTCTAAAGCACTTAAATGCCTTGATCAGTTTGGATCCCGAAATCGAGGAGTGGTACAACCTTCGCAGCGAGGTGTACCGCAAGCTGGGACGCATCAAGGAGGCAAATACCGACGCTGAGAAAGCTTCGTCCATGCGCAAGACAGGTCTCTAAAGTCTCCGCCGTGCCTTAAAGACGGAGATTGAAAATAGCGGACTTTCAGGGCGAGAAAGCGGCGCTTCGAGCCGGCTCACAGGTCTTGAGCGGGTTCGTCACGTTAATGTCACGTTGGTCTAATATCGTTTATAAACGCCAAAAACTCTACATATAACCCGCCGCCCCGCCTTTCAACTTTACTAGAGACCCTTGCAAATGACTGCAGACAGTTCATTTCGCGCAGATGACTGTGCCTCAAAATCGCCGCAAAAGAGCTGCAGCGCGATTGAGTCGTTCGTTCAGGACCTCTATAAGCCACCGACTGACTTTGGCTCATCCTCAATAGCGCCCCTGGGACCACGAGATCGCCTGAGCAATCCGACGCTGTTAAATTTCGATCCTGCCGCGGACGACAAATCAACTGACAGCCGGGTGAGGGTGGCCTCTCTGAGTTTCCCCCCATTGAGCGGCTTCGATCCTGCAAGCGGCCGTTTTAAGGCGGCTGATGAAGCTGCTCCCATGCGTCGCGACATCAATAATGGTCCATATCTGGACATTCCTCCCATCTCGAGAGCGTACGACCGCTCGGCAAGGGCCGATGCGACGACGGTTGTGCCGGCCGCTGATGCGAAGAGCAAAGAAACAGCAGAGAAACTTTCACGGCTCCTCGATAACGGAACATCCGACGAACAAAAATTGCAACTGATCCAGAATCTTGCCAGGGAAGGCATTACCAGTATTAAGGGCGCAGACCAAAACGGCAGACCTCTTACCATGAGGCTCGAGACACAAAATGCCGGCAGAAGAGAAATGGTGCATCTCTTCATTGCGGGCGAAGACGGCAAAGAGCGCACCGTCCTTAGAGGCATCGCCAGGGCAGATGGAAGTTTTGAAAAGCAGCGGGACAAGAGCGGCAGTTTCGTTGATTATCGGGGCAAGGGGTTCGCCCTTTTCGAGGGCGCGGAGGCACAGAGCCTTTCGATTGGAGCACAAAGAGAGGCGGCCCCTGTCGTCGACGGACCTGACGGCCGAGGCTCTCGCTTGAGGCGAGCCGCTCCTCCTGATGGCGGCGAACGTTTTCAATCGCGCCGGAACAGGAGATCACGAGTGCCGGATGACGGCGACGCCGGCCCGAGAAACGGGGAATTTCCTGCCCTTAACGACGGCGGGCTGAGAGTGATAAGCTCGCACCGCGCTAGAGCCACGGCCTACTTCCCGCATAACAGCAAGATGGAGGGCGGCTTCAAAGATCGCAAAGGCCGTCCGCTCAACACACTTCAGGCGTATTTGCGCGGCGAGGCGCCATATGTGAGCGTTGCCATGGATGCAAAAGTCGCGCCTTACGGCACGAGGATCAGGATCCCCGAGCTGGAGCAAAAATACGGGCGTCCAATCGAATTTCGCCTGGTTGATACGGGTGGCGCGTTCAGGGGTCGAGGCACGAGCCGCATCGACATTTGCGTGGAAAACCGCAAGCAAACGTACGATCCCTCGTTCAATTCCAATCTGACCGTGCACTTCGTGGAAGGCGGCACAGCGATGAGACGGCGTGGCGAGCCCGACGGCACACCTCAGCTCAGGGAAAGGAATCGTCAGATTACAGACAGACCGCCCTATCGCACGCAGTGGCCGCGGACTGAGGAGCAACAGGAGGTGGCAGAGCGCTACCGCTACCATTCCGAGCGCGGCGCCCGGCCTCCTGAAGACCGCACGCTGATGGGGGGAGTGAGCAGGCTCGCCCACAGACTGGCTGACGAGGCGCACAGAGTAGCGCGCGAAATGGGCTCCACCGGATGGTGTGCGCGCGGAGTGCAGCGTGCTCTGGCGCGTCTCGGTATGACTGAGTTCTTGGGCTCCGGCAACGCATGGCAAATGCGGCATGCAATCGAGCGTTCCGGAAAATTCGTGGAGATTCCTCTGTCGCAAGTACAAAGAGGCGATGTGGTTGTGCAGCGATGGACGGGCAACAACCGGGGCGCAGGCGATATTTTCATCGCCCTCGGACGCGACAGCAGCGGTCAGCTCATTCAGGCAAACGACCATGTGCAAAAGTTCAATCCGCGCAGTGGACGATACGACATCCGCAAAGCATATCGGCTGGTTGTCTGAGCTGCGTTCTTTCAACGCCATTAAGGCGATGCGAGCTGGCTATTCGTTCGGCCCTGAGCCCGAGCAAGGTGATGCGAGCAGTTCGTTGTTTGAGTCAATACCCTGACAACAGCCGAAAAATGAAGGCGTGACAACCTCCCTCCAGGCGTAGAGTAAAATATTGGCTTTGATTTTTCACTCGGGCATAATCATGTTCAACATCAGAAATTTGTTGCTCGTCGCGGGGTCCATTGTTTCGATCGTTTCCGTAATGGCAATCGGAGCAGCTTTTGCGCAGGCGCCTCCGGCTCAGGATGAGGCAAGCAATGTTGTCGCCGCACCGCTCACTGCAGCGGCGCAGCACAATGCAACGATTGTGCTCAATGATTATTCTCAAAACAAAGTGCGCTTTCGTGTCAAATTAGCCGCACCGATTGATACTAAAACTGCCATCATCGGCGATATCGTTGAAGGGCAGCTCGTCGAGGCGACTACTTTTCCTGATGGCACTGTTGTTCCTGCCGGGACGAACGTCGAAGGACAAGTTACTTGCGTCGATCGCGCGCGCAGTGTGCTCAAATCCGACATTCCCACCAGACATTGGCGCAATGCAAACGGCGGGCTGGGACTGAAGCTGACGAGCATCATTTTAGGCCCCGATAAGACGATGGAGCTAAACGCCATTCCAGCTCCACATGTGCACGTAGAACGCATAAACCCGAACGCCCAGGCATTGGAAACGGACGCCAAAGGCGACATTATCATTCCTTTCCATACTGCCCGCTACACGATGATTGCCGCGGCACTCGAAGGCGCCGGCATTGCTGCCGGACCATTTGGCATAGTGGGTGCGCCCGTAGTTTCCGGACTCATCGGTGCCGTCGATCCCGCTTACGCTTATGGCCATCCGGTTGCTCCTTTTGTCACACATCCGCATTTGAAAGGATTTTTCAAAGGAGCCGTGGCAGGACTACCCGGAGGCATCCTCATTTCGGGCATAACCAATCACGGTGTCGATGTGGCACTGGCAGCAGGCGATATCATAACTTTTCAGGCCACGACAGAAACGCAATAAGGCTGCCGGCGGGGAGCTGATCAGCTGATGACGCAAATTGACTTCGGCCGCTTGACGCGAAGCACGAGCGATTCGTAAACCCGGAATCTGTGATTCATGTCTTGTGGTCCGAGATAGGCTACATGCACATCTTCAGCCACTGCTATGTCCAGGTTCATGACGCCTGTGGAGACGAGAACCGCAGTGCCAGGCGGAATCATCTGGCTATAGAAGACGCCGTCCGAGCACAATTTCGTAATCTGCTCCAATTCCAGAACGGGAGAATCCTTTACCGATTTGACCAGGCTCTCGTACATGTCCAGTGACATGGCGATTGCGTATGGATAGTGATGGTTTTCCGCGATAAGCGTATCCATCGCCTTATAAACATCGGCCAGAGGCACTCCTTGTTTTTGCCAGTCGCCGCGTTTTACGTTGCCGACGCCCGTCCAATTCAAAAGTCCCTTAATGCCGAGCTTTTGCGCCCCATTGAATATCAGGTCATCTTCGCGATGTGCCACCTGATGGGCAGAGCGGATCGCATTCGTCATGTCGAGCGGCGAATTCTGATCTTTGGCCAGTTTGATATTGCGCCAGTGGAGCGTGAAATCCTTGTAGATGAGCGGAACACGAATGTAGGTTTCCTTTTCGTGAGCGCCGATGGGTGAAGGATCGGGCTGGCCTTCCAGATCGATTTCCGCGTTTTCGTCACGGCGGAAAGATTCAAGCGGCACACTCTCGACGCCGGCTCCGAGCGGACCGTACAATTCGATGAAACGCCGACCGATAATGGTTCTTCGCACTTCTTTCACTGCTTCGGCAAGCATTTGCTCTGCTTGCGATTGAGTCAATGGAAGTTCGGTTAGTCTGTGATGTTCACTCCACATTTGCGATCCTCTTATTAGGTTTTGCTGCCGGTCATCGGTCCAACCGTCCACTGATTGCCTGATGATGATCCTGTTGATGCTTTCGATTCTTTTGATTCTTTTGAGATTGTTGATGCTTGGCTCAGACCTGAAGTTTGACTCGGGGATTTCTGTGCCATTTCCCTGTGCTCTTCCGCAAAGTGATCGAGAAGGCTCTTTTTCACATGCATAGGAATGGAGTGATCTCGAATCATCTTTTGAAGGAAGTAACTATGGTCGACTGCGATGCGATAGGCATGCTCATCCTGAGGATTCTCAATCGCTTTCAGCTCAGCCGTGTTCTGCTCTTCCTCATACAGAATATGCTCGAGCATGCGCGATTTAAATTCGGCATCGATCGCCGGATCGTCGAGCACATCGAGCAATGTCTCGGTGTGATCGGCTATGTTGTGGAGAATCAAATTCAAGTCTGGCATGAGGGCAAATTATACATGGCGGCGGCGCTTTGGAATTCTTGACAGTCAAAGTTTACGCAATCCGAAAAATTGCGCATCAGCTGCGAATATTTCTCATTTAAGTAAGGCAACAATAGTCAACCTTATGCAACTTTGGCCGGGCTCAGCCGTCCCCTGCTGATGAGTTATCGGACAACTCGGAATATCGCCATGATTCTCGAAAACGTGGAAACAACCAGGTATACCGGAGCATTCACGACACAAAAGCGCGGACGTGTTTTGCAGCATTCTTTTGCGATAGTTGTTTGCTTATGCATCTCGGCGCTCTTGTCGGGTTTTCGCATGGAGCGAGTTTCACCTGAGCTCTATCGCGGTCGAGATCCGAAAGATCACATGCTAGCCGAAATCAAAGCAAGAGGCGTGAAGACCATTGTTTCGCTTCGCACTAACCCTCAACGCTCGAAAGCGAAAAAAGCGGAAGCGCTTGGCATTAACTTTATTCAAATACCAATCGGCATATACCGGCTGATATTTTGGATCTTGAACGATTTCCAGAAATCGCTTTATGCCCTCGTCATGACTATGACCAGTGTCACCTTGCCTGCTGCTGTCGAAAGGACGGAAGTTCTCCATCCGACGACGGTAGTAGAAAAGTCCGTAGTCTTGGAAAGACAGCCTGAGTGCGTTAAGGAAACTACCGTCATTGAAAAACCGGTGATCATTGAACGCAATGAAAAAACCGTAGAAAGAATCGTCGAGCGTCAGGTGGTTCCTAAGACAGTAGTGAAATGAGTCCTCGTGCCGCGCACCATTACAAAGCGCGTATATGTTCCACGAACGATCACGCGCCGCGCAATGATACGAAGGCCGGCACCAAGGGTTGCCAGGCGCATTGCAGCAAGACCAAGAGTAATCATGCTGCTCAGTGAGCGCCCGCGCTCACCAAACGAGAATCCGCGCGCTATCAGCGCTGAAAGCGCAGTTAAGAGGATTCCGTTGTTCTTCATGCGTGAGTGATCCAGAGAGAGAAGTGCGAGACGACAAATGTTTGCCGCGCGGCTCACTGCGTGCGGTACGTAAGAATGCATTAAATCATCAACAAAGCAGAGCTCGCTTGAGTTTTGCGACGAAAAAAGCAAGTTTAATGATTAAATGCCGCATGTGAGGCGGCTCTAGCTCATCAATAAGCGCGGACATTCTCAGCTCGTCTTCTTGCCGAGACGCATTTGAGGCTCGACGGCTTTCAGCTGAGAAAGTTCAGGAAGGCGACCCATTGAGAGCAAAATGCCATGGATGATGCTCCACGGATGAGGCGGACAGCCGGGAACAAAAGCATCCACCGGCACAAGATCGCCTATTCCGTTGGCTTCTGTATAGCCATGACTCAGTACCCCTCCGGATATCGCGCACGTGCCGACGGCAATCACCTTTCTTGGCTCAGCCATTGCCTCGTAACATCTCTTGAGCGGATCGTGCATCGCCTTAGGTACAGGACCTGTGACCAATAAAACATCAGCGAATCGCGGCGATGCAACTACGTGAATGCCGAATCTCTCCATATCGAAGATGGGATTGCCCGCTGCTGAGATTTCCAGATCACACGCGCTGCAGCCCGTTGAAACGATGCGGGCAGCAATCGAACGTTTAAAAGGGTTTTTGCTGCCTTTAGCCGCCGCCGGAGACAACAGGGCGGCGCCCAGCTCATCAGTCTCATCCTGATGCGATCCAACAATCAGTCCGTTCCTCGTCAATGAGGCAGTGGTTGTGGACAGCTCACCAATGATTGTTCCGGGAGGACAAACATCGATGCAGAGGGAGCAGCTGATGCATTTACCGCGGTCGAGGGACACGGACGAAATCCCCTTTCCGACAGAGATTGCTCCGGTGGGACAAATTTCACTGCACAAACGGCAACCCTGCGCACACGGCACATCTGTAAGCCGGGGCAAAATTCGCGAGCCCGCCTCAAGCTGCGGACAAAGCGATTTGTCTGTAGACGTGCCGTGAAAAAGGAGATACTGGAGCAAGCGCAGCATGGTCACCTCATAAATCGTGTCCGCTGTAGGCAAGGCTGAAACTCTTGTTGAGGAGAGGAAAATCAGCTACCAGATTATTTCTCACAGCAATTGCCAGCGCCGTCCAGTTATTCACACTTGGATCTTTGATGGCATATCTAATGATCTTGCCGCGCGCATCAGTGAATACTAAATG
>DATNRC010000017.1:0-4041 GCA_036703705.1 Candidatus Obscuribacterales bacterium | reverse complement strand
ATGTGCACCCCGCCGTTATCCCGGCGAGTTCTCACGAAATCCTTCATGTGCGCCGGCTGCGGATCTTTACCCAGCATCGGATCATCATATGCGGTGCCAGGATTCTTCATGTCACGAAGCGCTCGTCCTTTGACGCCCTCTTTCCAGATGCCGTCTCCAACCAACCAGGTCGCTTCTCTGGCCTTCTGTCCCAATACTCGCTGTTCGACAAGAGCACCGTATACGTCGGACAAATGCTCGTTCAAGGCACCAGGCTGATTGCGATAAACAAGGTTGGATTCAAATGCAGTGACACCATGAGTGATTTCATGCCCGGTTACATCGCGCTTAATGAATGTCTTGAACGGACTTTGAGGTCCCGGTCTGCCATATGTCATTCGGGCGCCATCCCAGAACGCGTTTTCGAAATTCACACCGTAGTTGACGGTCGATTCCATTTTCATACCGTTGCCGTCAATGGAGTTGCGCCCATGTACCTCCTTGTAAAAGCTGCGAACGTCGCCGGTGTAATCATAGACTGTATCTACTTCCACATTTCCCGTCTTCGCCTGCCCTTCAGAACGTGCCTTGACGCCGATGGTTTCCTGCCCCTGGGCGTCATACACCTCCCGGGCGCCTTTGTAGTCCTTGCCGATTTCCGGAGTGGCTCTAGTCAGCCGGGGCCCGCCCAGCCTCAATGCCTCGGTCTTTTTGATTGTCTCGAGAAATGCGGGATCTCTTGTGTTTTTGGCCAGCGTCTCAAGCACGTACGGAGGCACAAAACCGCTTCTTCCCTCGCCGAGCATCACAGGCGAGCCAATGCCAAGACGCTTGAAGGCAAAATTCTGCACTCCGGCAGACGCCGTATCGACATGGCGATCCAACTTAGCAAATTGAGCTTCCTTCCAGTTTACGAAGGGCTGCGCTCCTCTGGTGGCAAGTAATTTACCCATTGCGCCCGCGCCAAGTTTGGCGCCGATGCCGCCTTCAACAATCGCTACCGGCATGCCGCCCACAGTGTCGCCGAGGATAGTTGATGCCTCATCCATATCGCCCCTCGTCTCAGCGAAATAGGCTTTGCCGTAGCCCGTCAGCAAAGGCTTGCCGACGAAATACAGCCCTATGGCGGCTGCGGCTACTTTGCCAACCGGTCCGGCCTTAGGAAGCAGCAATTTTGTTCCCGCGCCGATGCCGAAGCCTATCGCTACGTTGGGAATGATGTTGCGCGGATCGAGAGAATGAATAAAGCCTTGAGGTATTTTCTTGATACCGTCTTTGGTGACCTCCCACAGCCGCTCGCCGGCACCGGCCGGCGCGGCTTCCTCCAGATGATGCTGAGCATCCGCTGGAATGGGTCTGCCGGAAAGAACTTCCTGCATTGCGTGCTCAGTTGCCTGAGCCAGCATGTAATCGCGCAGCGATATCTGTTGTTCTGATTTTGCCGCCACCGAGTCCTTAGTTCCTTCGCCAGTGTGACCCATGATCTGTCGTCCTCGAATTGAAGCCAAAGTGCCCTGCTTCTCCAACGAAGGTCAAGGATAGAAGCATGTGCCGCGCATCGGCCGAAGAGCAAACTGCTTGCCGGGCGTGCGTTTCACTGACTCTTCGAGCAGCGAAGAGTAATTTGTTTGCCGTGTACCTGACTCTTCGAATAGGGAAGAGATTAGTCGTTAGGGGTGTTTGCAATCTTTCGCAGCAGCGAGAAGATTTACTGTCCATACCTCTTACAAGGGAAACTTCGGATCGCCGAAGGAGCTCAGTTGATGAGCCTTGCCAGGAGGTACCATGAGAATACTGCTTGGACGGTCCACTTGTGAAGTGGGGGAAATACGCTGGCGGATCGGTTTTCCGTTGCGAATCGACTCGCTACTTTGTACGTATCGAAGTACCGCCAGCAGGCAATGGTTTGCCCCTTACCGCTTAGGCGATCCATTAAATCGGACAGCAAGACGAGCTCAGATTGATTCTGCCCTCACAATTCTTCGGCAAGAGTGCACACGAAAAGCGCGGCGCCGGCATTACTGCCTGCCGTTAAGTAAGCACTGCAATTGAGCATCGGGCAGAGGGCGATATATTTGATACTTTCCTTTGATCATCGTGTTGAAATTCAAGGATGTGAGAATCACAGTCTTATTGCCATTGGTGTTTTGCTGAGCCAAAATCATGCGGCCGTTTTGCTCCGGAACCACGATTATGGCAGTGTGATCGGGAGAGCCGACATAAATCGTTTCGGTGCGCGTGCCTTGCTCGACCCTGAAAACACAAGAGCGGAACTGAATGATGTCACCTGGTAAACAAGCTTCGTCCGCTGTGAGCGGCCGACCAAAGTTCAAGGGATGAATTCCATTAGAGCCTGGAGCTCTTGCGCCGGCTGAAACAAGGGCATCATATGCCAAGGTCCAGCACTCTCCATCACCTATCATCTGTCCTCTGTTTTGGAAAACAAAGTCAATGACGCTGCGATTGAGCGCAGGCATATATTGAGCGTATTGGAAGACTTGAGGAGTAACAGCTTCCCAGGACAAAAAATCGCAGCGAGACTGCTTATTGGCAGAGATTTGTGACAGGGCCATCCTAGCTATGCCTGCAAAGACCTGTCTCCAACCGGACCACTCGTCGGCTCCAGCCTGAGAAAGCGATATCAGTCCGGCATTCGATTGTGCCGGCAATTGCCATTGCCCATCATCGAACCCCCAGGCGGGAGAGTTACCAATGAGGAGGAGCCAGAAAAGGACGGAAGTACAAATGCTTGTGGGCCAATTCTTATTCATTTTCTAGTAACCGGACGGGGAGGGAACGGCTTGTCTTTTTAATCTAGTTTCAGCGTTCTTAAAAAGTCTTGAAAACGTCTTTGAAACAGCTGGGGAGGACGTCTTGCGCAGCTCGCCACAGTATACGAGCAGTCTGAGCTTTTCATGGAGCAACCATGCGCCATTTATGAACAGGCAAAAAGCGGCTGCAATGGAACGCTAAAAGCATTTCAAAAGATCTACCAGTGCTGATTTGAAATGTTCCAAACGTGCAAAGGCAATATAATCGCGCGGTCATGAAGGAGGAGTGGGCCGATGACGCAATTCGAGAAAAGCGCGACCGCAAAGAAACAATCTGGAGCCTTTGTCGAAAGACGCCGCATGCGCTTGCCGCAACCGGACTTTGCACCGTACATCAAAGCAAACGCCTATCCGGGACCAGCTTACTTTTTCGTCGGACATTCCTTTAATGTGGACGAATCTCTGTCTTCAAATGACAGATTTCAGGCTGAACGGGCGGAGGCGATCAAATCCTTCTTTAATGAGAGCACCCAATGGGTTTCAGTGCGAACGGCATTGGCAAATGAGCGCTTCGTCAGCGTATTGAGCCGATTCGAATTTGACTTGCTCAGCCGGCTGCCGGAAAGCGCCCTTGTCGGCCCGGCTTTTGATAGATTTGGAAAGTTGATCTTTGAATCGTTTACGATTTGGCGCAAGGAAATGCGCAAGCAAGCATCGTAGTCCTTATCCAGAACGATTTTGGAACGGTTGGAGAAGCAAATTCATTTTCTGAGAAATGAAAACGGAGCCGCACAAAATGCGACTCCTGTTTCCGGATCTCTCTTTTAAAACTAAGCTTGTTCCAATTCTTGCATCGACTGAAGAAGGATGCGCACTGCGTCATCTACTCTTCTGGTGCCGTCGGCACCATTTGCCGGACTAAGCAATCCGCGCTGAAGGATGCCGGGATTAATGACGCCGGCCTGAGGTTGACGACTCAAAGACTTACAGGTATTGGTCAATGCGTTCAATTCGATTGTGAATTCTATTGTTTTCATAGCACCTTCAACTCCCTTGCACATTCGGTCAACTCCGCCGGGCGACAAATTAGGGGTGCCAAAGATTAAATGGGTAAAGGGCGGAGAACAGACCCCCGCTCGCCTTTACTTATATATATAAGTTCCTTCCTTTGCGGTGATATTTTGCAATCAGTCTCTTGCTGGCAGCATAGTAGTCATCAGGAGTCGTTACAAGCTCCTTCGGACATACTCGGTCCATGCCGGAGAGTCCGCAAATTACGCGCATATTGCGT
>DATNRC010000016.1:0-6929 GCA_036703705.1 Candidatus Obscuribacterales bacterium | reverse complement strand
CACTATTTGCGGGTCCATCGAGCCCGAGCATTGATACTTCTGTCCGGGGGACTCGAGCGTCTGCTGTCCGTACAAAACGAGGCAAAGCCCCCGACTCTCGATGAGAAAGCACCACTCATCAGGCGGCTCCTGCCTCTCCTCGGAGAAAATTGAGGCGCAGAAGGCGTCGCGCATCAATTCTTTGAAGCGCGCCCCTGTGGGCAGGAGCCAGGCGGCAGAATGGCTGGACCAATAAACGAGCACGGGCGCCAGCCGCTCTTCCACGGCCAGCTGCTCGACATCGCGAATAAATGGAAGGAAATTCTCCGGCGAAAGGATGCTAAGCGGCAGCGCTCCCAGCCCAGCTTGCTGCACCAGCATCATTTGCAGTTGTGACCGGCCCGGCTCCGCCATTAAGCCCACCTGTTCAGTTTTTAGGAACGAGGCTGTCCCGCCGATCCTTTCATACCCTAAAGCGATCGTAATTAATCTATTCTTGACTATAGAGATCATTCTTCACGACCATTCTTGCCTCCGTGCTAACATTTTCAGCCTCATTGGTTCGGCCTTACTGGGCCGGCGCGCGAGGGTTGGCACCTCAAGCCGGCAGCCAGAGCGAAGTCGAATCAGGCTGGCGCTTGAAGATAACGACGAATCAGATTTCGACCGCACGCATGAGCTCAAAACAAGAAGCAATAGAACAGGCACTCGCAAAGACGAACGAATTGCGCTCTTCGGCCGTCTATGGAGAAAACCTCGCTTTCTGGCAGCGGGCCTGGAATATGGTGAAGACGCCTTATACGCAATTGCCCGATTTGCCTTATATTCCTTGGATACCAGCGCGGCTTGAGGAGCGCGCCGCCAAACGCATACTCGACCTTGGATGCGGCTCGGGCTGGCTGTCCATATTCCTTGCTCGCCACCATTTTCAAGTGACGGGCGTCGATATTTCCGAGAATGCCATCCGCCTGGCCAGGGAGTGGGCAGCCTCGGAAGGGCTCAATATTCACTTCGACGTCGGAGACATCGCCGCCCTCGACTACCCTGACGGCAGCTTCGACGGCGTCGTAGCCAATTCGATTTTCGAGCATTTCACACTGTCCCTTGCCAGGGTGACGCTCGCGCGGCTGAGGAAGATGCTTGTGCCCGGAGGCATTTTCATCGGCTGTTTCGACATGGTGGGCGGCGGGCCCGGCGAGTATTATGAGCTTGAGGATGGAACCCACATTTACACGGACAAGGGACGCAAAGGCATGCTTCTGCGTTGCTTCTCGGATCAGGAGCTCAATGAATTATTCTCCGATTGGCAAATTCTGGAGCTCACGACACTGGCAAGCGGCAGCCGTTTTCTCGTCGCCCACACCTGACGATCTTCGTCCACAGATGGTCGAGGCGGGCACCCGCGCTCAATCGAAATTCTTCACTGCTTGGGCGCTTTGACACCACTTATGGTACTGGCAGTTTTAAACGCATGAATGAAACGGTAGAGGCACAATTGAAGATTTTCGCCGACGCCGAACGCACACTGGGCGGCAATCACCCCGATCTGGTGCCCGTCCTAGATGAGCTTGCTTATTGTTATCACAGCAGAGGCATCTATGACAAAGCTGAAGAGTGCTATCAGCGCAGCATCTCCATCACCGAGCATGGCACAGGCGCAACCGACGCCAGACTGGTTCCGCGCTTGCACAACCTGGCCGTTCTTTATCGCATTCAAAACAAATTTCCAGAAGCAGAGGCGATTTATAAACGCACCCTCGACACCATGAGCCAGACAGGCGCCAAGAAATTCGATCTCGCCACGCAACAGAATTATCTGGCCGGGCTCTATTTTGCCTGGGGCAGGTATGCCGATGCAGAACGTTTGATCAATCAATCGATGACTCTCTACGAGAGCGAAGTGGGACGCGACCACGAATACGTCGCCTTCTGTCTTATGGCCCTTGCCCTCACATTGCAAAAACAAGGCAAGCTGGACGAAGCAAATGAGCGTTTTCGCCAGTGCGAACGCCTCAGTCTAAAAGCGCCGCGTTTTGAGTACCTGGAAAGTTTTCGCGATCTAGCGCACGGCCTTTTCTTTCTGGCGCGCACGAAGTTCAAGCAAAACCAATTTGACGAAGCGGAAATACTCTTTCGTTATGCGCTTCTTGAAGAAACATGGGAATTGTGGCCTTTTCATCCTTTGGTCGCCCAGAACTTGCAAATGATTGGCGATTTGTACGCGGCGCAAGGGATGTTCGCGGAAGCGGAAAAGATTTTGTCCAAAACGCTATCCTTGCGGCGGCAGGTACTGGGCGAAGAGCACAGCGAGGTGGCTGTTACTGCGCATGCGCTGGCGAAGCTGTGGCAAAAAATGCGCCGATATAAAGAAGCCGAGCAAATGTATGAATTGGCAATATCGATCAGGAAGAAGTCGGCATACCCGCCATTGTTAGCCACCACCATGCAAGGTTTTTCGCAGCTGCTGCGCGAGCTCGATCGCAAGGAAGAAGCGGCGCAATATGAAGCAAAGGCTCTGCAAATACTTGACACCTACAGACCGCCGCACCTGACAAATTCCTAACCAAGCGACAAATGCGCTGTGAGATCAGGCTCAAGGACCGCAAGATGCTTTTCTTTGCCGTTTGTCAGCATGTCAGGTATGCTATAAAGAGCATTGTGACTCGTCACGATCGAACGCTGAAGCAGAGAGGAATACCCAATGAATAAGAGTCTTGCACTCGGACTGGCGATCGCTATTTCCATGGCGTGCGCAAGTTCAGCAATGGCTGCTGATGACAATAAAGTCGTTGCAGCCGGCAAAAAGGTCGGCAGCGCCATTGTATGGCCGTTCAAAAAATTAGGCCAGGGATTGAAAGCCATGGGAAACGGCGCCAAGAAGATGGTAGGCAAAGGTTCATAATTACCCGAGCCTATTAGACTCAAACTCCTCAGTGATTCATTGGGGAGTTTTTTTGTGATCTGAAAAAAGTTTGGCTCTTATCTGGGTACAAATACAAATAGAGTTATAAGTCCCGTATTGTTTCCATAGCAAGCATGAGTCCGAATCCAGCTAATCCAGCTAACCAGGTCTGGCATGAGCGCAAGGTGGCAGCGGAGGCTGCCCTCCAAAGGGGCGATTTGCAAGCAGCCGAATCGATGTGGCATGCGGCGCTCGAACAAGCGGAATACTTCAATGAAGGCGATCCCCGGCTGGCGTTCACGCTGGACAATCTTGCCGATGCGATGACAATGCGCGGGCGCGCCATGCTTGCCGAACCGCTCTACCGCCGCTCGCTGGCCATCAAAACGAAACTTCTCGGGCCGCAGCATCTGAGCGTTGCCCATACGATGAATGCGCTCGCCGGAGCGCTTTATTCGCTGGGCAGACATGGGCAAGCGGAAACCTCGTGCAAAATGGCGCTCTTGATTTTTGAGCGTGAGCTTGGGAAAGAGCACCTCAATGTCGGCATGACCGCCGGCAATCTGGCGATGGTTTATCACAGCCTCGGGCGGCATATGGAGGCACAGCAACTTTATCGCCGGGCTCTGAACATCAGAACGAAAATCCTCGGACACGATCATCCTGATGTCGCAGCTCTGCGCCAGAGCTATTCGATGCTCCTGGCCCGCACTTCGCTGACCAATCTTCAACAACAAAAGACAACCTGGACGGTGCCGAGCATGCCATCGCTCAACCCGGATTTCAGTGCTGAAGATTACCCCACCCCGGACAAGGCACTGGGACCGACGCACGAATTGCTCGCGAACAAAAGCATCGCGCGACCGCGGACTCTCAATGAGATTTTCAAGATCAAATCCTTGAATCCCGATCGCTAAAATTGGCGGGTGAACAATCAGTCTCGGCGCGCAATCGATTGTGAATCATCGCAAAAGGCATGATTGAGCTAAGAAGTTGCCTTCATTCCGGCGCCGATCATCCCAGTTCATAAGCTTCGCGTGCTGTCATTCCGGGGCGCAGATCACCCCAGTTCATAACTTTGCGTGCCTTCCCCCGCAGATCATCCCAGTTCACAAGATTGGCGCTAAGAACATTTCAATTCAGTCCACATTTGATCGTAAAGCCGGATAGCAGGGCCCACGTCGCCGATTTCCTCGCAGCGCATCATCACTTGCTCGGACAGATACAGATTGCGATCTTGCCTCAATTCCTCGCTAACCAGAGGCACAGCCTTCTGGTTTGGCGTCGCATAACGCGTGAAATTGGCAATTGACGCGCCAATCTCAGGACGCAAAATGAAATCGATCCACTTATACGCATTTTCCGGATGGGGAGCCAATTTCGGGATACAGAGATTATCTGTCCAGATTGAAGTTCCAGAAAGAGGGATGACGTATTTGAGGTATTCGTTTTCCTTGCGAGCCTGATATGCGTCCCCGCTATAGACAAGAGACAGCCAGCTGTCGCCGCTGGCAAGCTGGGTGATTACCTGATCCGACGTATAACACATCGTAAGCGGCTTTTGTTCTGTCAGATCAACAATCGCCGCTCGGATCGCTGCCTCGTCTCTAGTGTTGTAAGAATAGCCGCGCCGTTTAAGAGCGAGGCCAATTGTCTCTCGCGCGTCATCCAGAAGCGTGATTCGCTGCTTGAGTCGCCGGTCCCAGAAGACATCCCAATCAGCGGGCGTCCGGGCGCCGGATACGTACAGGATTTGCTCCTCGAAAGCCTGCCGCACCAAAACCCCCTCAATGGCCTGGGCATTGTATGCGATACCGGTGGTGCCCCAGGTGTAAGGAACGGAGTATGACAATCCCCGATCGTAAGCCGGATTTCGAAAGTGCTCCATGATGTTGCCGATGTTGCGCAAGCGCTCGTGATCTATGCCGGAAAGCAATTTCATTTTGACGAGCTGCCGGAGCATGTAACCAGTCGGCACGACGATGTCGTAATCGGACGCGCCGGCCTGAAGCTTGGCAAGAAGCGCTTCGTTGGATGCAAAAGTGTCATAAACGACGCGAATTCCCGTTTCCTTCTCAAACTCGGGAATGACGTCCGGATGAAGGTAATCGGCCCAGCTGTATACGTTCAACTGATTCTTGTCGCTCTTTGTTTCAAATGTCGAGCTGCATGCCGAAAACGTCGTCGCACAAGCGAACGCGCCTAAGAGCCCGAGCATTTTACGCCGGCTCACTTTGTCATCGGGAGGCTTACTGTTGTCGACCATCATCCGTCTCATTAAACAAATAGGAGCATTGATCAACTGGAAGCTCGATTTTGACCGGATCGCCAACAGAGAATGAGCCGCGTTCCGTTAACTGTGAGACTCTGATATCACAACCAAACTCTGTCCTCACCAGGTAATCAGTAGACGCTCCCTGGTAACTCCTCGAGGTGATCGTGCCGTGGAATCCATTTGCGGAATTGGCACCGTTGGTGGTGCCTTCCTCTTGCGGCAGCGACAGCACAACCGCCTGCGGCTTCACCGACAAGAGAACGGCTCTTCCCAGTACATCCCTTTCTTGATGGTGACGGCGTACACTTACGTTTAGCGACTCCGAGAGGGCGATCATCACTTCTTCCTCCCGCTCTTCCGCCAGCTTGCCGGCAATCAAATTCGTATTGCCTATAAATCGCGCCACGAAAGGTGTGGCCGGCCTTTCGTAAATCTCTCTTGGGGTGCCCAGTTGCTCCAGGTTGCCCTGATAGAAAACTGCTATGCGCGTGGACAGGGCAAGGGCTTCATCCTGATCGTGGGTAACCATGACAAAGGTCATGTTCAATTCCTTTTGCAGCCGCGCCAGCTCTTCCTGCATTTCCTCTCGAATCTGCGGATCGAGCGCAGAGAGGGGCTCATCCAAAAGCAAGACCATTGGTCTGTTGACCACCGCCCGGGCAAGCGCCACTCGCTGCTGTTGCCCGCCCGACAGCTGGCAAGGGAAACGATCGATCAATTGTCGCAGGCGCACCAGATGCAGTGCCTGATTTACGCGTTCTGAAATTTCTTGCGCCTTCAAGCCCGCAGATCTCAAGCCAAAGGCCACGTTTTCCCCCACAGTCAAATGCGGGAAGAGCGCGTAGCTTTGAAAAACCATGTTGACCGGTCTCCTGTGTGGCGGCACACGGTGCATCTCTTTGCCGCCGATGAGGATCCTGCCGCTTGTCGGTTTCTCAAATCCGGCAATCATGCGAAGGAGAGTTGTCTTCCCGCAGCCCGAAGGACCAAGCAAGCTGAAAAACTCACTCTGCTCGATCTGCAAATTCAACGATCTGACTGCAACGGTAGGACCGAAGTTTTTTGTCAATTCAACGGCTTGAATAGCTGATTCTGCCAACTTCTACCTCTTGCCACCTCTCATGTCGCGGATCTGAAATGCAATCTGCAGATTGAGCAGCACCTCCTGCGAGTCGATATCAACTTTCAGAATCTCGGCAATCTGCTCCAGGCGATATCTTAACGTGTGCCTGTGCACAAACAGTGCGCGCGCGGCCGAATTGAGATTTGCGCCGTGATCGAGGTAGACACGGAGGCTCGGCACCAGCTCGCTCTCCCATTCTTCGTCATATGACTCGAGAGGAGCCAGATTTTCCTGGTAGAAGCGATCCAGTTCCGGGTGATCGATCATCAAATAAAGCAAGCGCTTGACACCGAGATCACCGTAACTGATGGCGAATTCGCCATCGCCATGAATCATGGAGCCGACAATTAACGCCTGCCTTGCCTCTCTGTAACTGTCCGGCAAGTCAAGCGTCGTTTCCGCAAGCCGACCGGCGCCGATTTGCACTCTAATCTCTCCGGCGCCGGCCTTCGGTTTTACGGCCTCTCTTATGGCCTTGCCGAGCTGCTCCGCTTCTTCTTGCCAGGTTCGATTGGCCTTCGCATGATAGGGAATCACGACTGCTCGCGTGCCTTCAATTTCCGTGAGGGCTCCTTTATCCTCGGGAAGCGAATCCAATTTGAGGGGCTGCCCGGAGGCATTGAGCGCCTCGACAGCAAAGACAAGTATGC
>DATNRC010000015.1:0-8968 GCA_036703705.1 Candidatus Obscuribacterales bacterium | reverse complement strand
TCGGTAAAGTCAAGGTCGCGTATCTCTTTGCCCGCGTAATAATCGATGAATGGTTGCAAGGCTCGCTCCACCGGTTGCGCGTTGGCTGAATGTTTGAGAATGCCAAGTTGTCTCAGATTCTCCACCAGCTCGGCGGTGCTTCTCCGGATGACGGCAGAAATACACCCGGTAATTGCGGCCCGCTGCTCCTCAGTGATTTCTCCCATCATGCCGAAATCATAGATGACAAGCCTTCCTTCATCGTCGATCGACAAATTGCCGGCATGCGGATCGGCATGGAAAAAGCCATGCATCAAAACCTGCTCTAGGTAACAATTGACGAGCAGTCTTGCCAGTTTCGGCAGATTGATGCTGCGCGCGTGGAGTTCGTTGAGCTTGTCAATTTTTGTTCCCGGCGCATACTCGAGAGTCAATACGCGACGACCCGTGTATTTCCAAAACACTCTTGGAATTCTCACGTCCTCGAAGTCGCGCAATACGCGCCTCAATTTATCGGCATTGCGGCCTTCTTGAATGTAATTGACTTCGCAAAACAAATTGCGTCCGAATTCATCGGACAGCTCAATCCAGCCGTCCCAGTCAAAGTTCTTACCCAATAAGGTGCGGCCCCAATTGACGACCAGACGCATGTAGCCAAGATCTTGGTAAAACCGTTGGCGCAAGTCAGGGCGCTGCACCTTTACGACGACCTCGGTGCCGTTCTTCAGGCGAGCTAAATGCACTTGACCTACCGATGCCGATGCAAGCGGCAAGGGATCGAACGATGCGAAAATCTCCTCGGGCGGCGCGCCCAGATCTTTTTGAATGGTGGCAGCAACGACGGTGAAATCGAAGGGCGGCACTTGATCTTGCAATTGCGCAAGCTCGTCGGCGATTTCTGTCGGCAGAAAGTCACGCCTGACTGAAAGAAATTGGGCAAGCTTGATGAAAGTCTCGCCGAGCTCGATGCAGGTAGCCTTCAAACGCATCGCCCGCTCGCGCCTGCGAGCTTCCGTTGCTTCTTTTCCCTTGGGCGGACTCAATTTGTCGAGGATGGTCGCAAAGATGTAGCTGGCCGCAGTCTTCAACATCTGCCAGAATCGGGCATCAAATATCAAATTGGAAAAATGCACCGATCGATCGGCCAGTTCCGGATCGTAAGGAGCAAAAGACTCCAGTTGCGAAGACTTCCGGCGAATGATGGCACGCGGCAGCGAGCGGCGATGAAAGCCGCTGTTGGCTGTCTTGACAGGCTGGAGATTCTCTCTGGAAGAGGTTGTGGAGGGCGGATGCTGGGCCGACGACACCTTCCGTGCCAGATCATCATCTGATTCGGAGGAAACATTACCGCTCATTGAAGCTAAGGCGCCCGGACGTTTATGTGGGAAAAGGTAGCATCGCCTATGGCAACACTACAGAAGCCAGGCTAGACCGTAGCCTTCATTGATTTGAGCTCGGCGATCTCCGCTCTCAATGTGGCGATTTCTGCGCGCAGTTCGTTGATTTCCGTGGTGTCCCCGAGAGCGCCCAGGGAAAAATCCGCAACCTGACGTCGAATGCGTTCTCGCACCTGGCTTTCCAGCACTTCGGAGCGCTGCCAAATGTTCTGCGAGATTTCGCTTGCCACTTCCTTTGCCCGATCTTTGTATTCGTACAAACGCTCGGTGCCGCATGACCTGTACTCGCCGGCTTTTGCAGTAAGAGAATCGAGCGCATCTTCAACCCTCTCGCGGGCAACTTCGAATGCCGCTCTGCCCAAGAAGAACAATTTGATGATTGGCCGCAACACTTCTCTAACCTCCGTGCTTTCGCATTACGCGCCCCGTCATGTCAGCATGGTGTGTCTTGTCACTCAGATCACCGCCAAACCAAATGGTTTCAACTGGCACAGACAAAACTATCCGAAGATTATACACTAGTAGGCATCGCCAGGATGCTGACGCTCATTACAATGCAACAAGTATTGCAAGAAAGCAAAATGGTGCCGCTAAATAGCTGACTTCAGGATAAAGAACAAATCAAGAAGGAAAGCAAAGTGTCGCAACAACAAACGAAACCTCGTTCATGGACGCTGACCCCGCTTACACAGGACGAGGAGGCAAAGGTGGAGCGGCGTCCGCGCTCTGTGACGCTAATTTACGTTCCCCTGCATCTGGGTGGCAGCCATCGCGGGGTAAGCATGGGTCCGGCCGCCATGCGCGTGGCTGAAGTGGCTGAGCGCATTGAAGCCATTGGCTACAAGGTCGCCGAAGAGATTGACATTCAGATTCCTCACTCTGTCTGCTGGTGGGATCAAAACGCGCATGCAAAGTGTGTTCCTGAAATCTCCCAGGTGAGTGAAGCGGTGGCAGAAGCAGTCGAAAATGCGCTTCTCGCCGGACACCTTCCCATTACGATTGGCGGCGATCACAGCCTGGCCATCGGCAGCATAACCGGTGTCTCCAGCTACTACCGCAAAATTGACAAGCCATGGGGCCTGGTTTGGTTCGACGCGCATGGCGACATTAATACGCCTGACACCAGTGAAAGTGGCAATGTCCACGGCATGCCGCTTGCGGTTTCCCTTGGTAAGGGAGACCCGAGACTGACCGAGCTCAAAGGCTTTGCTCCCAAGGTCCCGGCCAAGCGATCGGCTCTCATTGGCATCAGGGATCTTGATCCGCCGGAAAGAGAAATCATCAATGAATGCGGCATCACGCCTTTTACCATAAGGGATATCGATCATCTCGGACTGGGGCGTGTTACAGATTTGGCTCTGGGAGCGATTGGCTCTGATGCTTCGGGGATTCATATCTCTTTTGACATAGACGTCATCGATCCCGATGTGGCGCCCGGCGTGAGCACTCCCGCTCGTGGAGGTCTCAATTATCGTGAAAGCCACCTCGCTCTTACCTTGCTGGCTGAATCACAACTTGTGCGCTCAATTGACATTGTGGAGCTCAATCCTGCTTTCGATATGCAAAACCGCACCGCGGATCTAGCCGTTGAGCTTATCTTGTCAGCCCTTGGCAAACGCATTCTGTAGGTCTTGCCTTGGCGCGCCTCGACTTGCTCAGGGCGCTCAGTGAGCGTGGACTTGCCTCAGGGCGCCCGGTCTTGCCCTGGCGCCCTCGACTTGCTCAGGGCGCCTGGAGCAAATTGGCGGGGCACTCAATTGGGCGAAGGTCATCCGATATCGGATGACCTTCGCTTCATGATCATCACGGCCGTCTGAGGGCGTGCGGTCTCCTTGATATCCCGGTATCCAAGGCGATACTGGACAACCTGATTTTTGCGTACTATACTTACGTATGGGTTGGGAGGCATTGCATGGCAGATCAATTTATGGACTTGGATGACGCGGACGATTTTGGCGGATTGCCGCCGCGGCAACGCGATGTGATTCGCTTGATTGTTCAGCTCACCGATGAGCATGGATATCCGCCCACGTTAGCCGAACTCGCCAAAGCCATGGGCTTGCGCAATCGTATGACCGTGCATCAGCATGTTGCGGCATTGAAAAGAAAAGGCTTCGTGCAGTGGGAGCCGGGTCTCAATCGCTCTTTGCGCGTGGTTTCTTCTGCGATTTCGTCTGGACGCGGGCAGCAGAGCCAGACTGTATTTGAATATTCTGAAGTGGAGCAGCGTGCTCCCGGGGTTCCACTTGCCGGTACGATTGCTGCCGGGCGCCCAATTGACGCGATTGAGACCCAAGAATATTTGCAAATTGAAAGTCAATACGCAGAATCAGGCTACTTTGCGCTTAAAGTCAAAGGCGATTCGATGATCGAGGACGGCATCTGCGATGGCGACTTTGTCATCGTCAAGCCGAATCCTTCACCAAGAAATGGTGACATCGTGGTGGCCTTGCTGGAAGACGGATCGGCCACATTGAAGCGCTTTTACAAAGAAAAAGGCGGCTACAGACTGCAGCCGGCCAACAGCCAGTTGCAACCCATTTTCCTTGATGCCAGCGATGCCTTGCAGGTGCAGGGTGTCGTTGTTGCCCTGTTCAGGAAAATGTAGCTTGACTGAGCGTGCATTCGGCTCTTGCGATCTGGAGCTTGAATTGCCATTCGAGCCGCGTTCTTCAGAAACCGTACGACAAACTTAGTGCTCGCTCTGGCGTTCACATAAATCTCTAGGCCCGCTGCCCGTATGCATTGCGCCGACAGCTTATCCAGGCTGCAGCGATCTGCACTATATCTAGTATCACTCATTCAATCTTGGAGCAAGGTCTTCCCTAGGTGCTGAAAAGCTGCTTCATGCACTTCGGCATCGGCAGGGAGGTATCAATTTCGAGCGTCTTCTCGTTTTCGTACCTCACCATGCCCGGTTTGTCCTTGCCAATTTTTTTGACGTATTTGCACTGCGTGTACACGACACGAACCTTTGCTCCGGAAGTAGCTTTGGACAGTCGCGCTGCTACCTGCGCTGCTTCCTTCAGTGTATTTAAGGGGGGCTCCTGTTTGGAGCCGGGCACTTTGACGAGCACATGAGCGCCGCCCTGGCCGAGGATATGCAGCCAGATGTCCTGAGGCTGGGCAAGCCGATTGAGAAGATGATCGTTTTCTTGCCGATTACGACCTACATAAATGGTCCACCCATCCGACGACTGCAAAGACAGCAAACGCGATTTGTTCTTTTTCTTGGCTGGCTGTTGTGCTTTGACCGCTTCTTGCGGCTTGCGCCCGGTAATCGCTTCCTTCAGTCGACGCAGCTCTTCAGCGGTTTGTGCGTCCTCAAGCTGAGACATTTGCTTTTCGACAATGGACAGTCTGTTGCTGGCCTCCCTGTGGGCGAGCTGCGCTGCAGATTGTCTGTTTCGCAGTTTGGAGAATTGCCTGTAGCACCATTGTGCGTTTTGAATCGCATTGAGGTTCGGATTGAGTTTTATCGTTATTTTTTCGCCGTTGCCCGAAAATAAATTGTCGCAAACAAGCTCGCTCTGCCCGGCGCTTATGTCAGTCTGATGAGCCAGAATCAGATCGCCATGCTGTTTCAATGCTCCGGCTTCGCCGGCAGTGCCGATGTGTTGCGCTGCCACATTGAGCCTGCTCGTCAGTTTTTCGGCTTCCAGCTTCAAATCATTGCGCAGTTTTTCTCGTTGTTGATTGAAATGCTCGCGCGTCTCGACTGCGCGGTAATACTCGTCTATAAGATCATTGACAGCGGGAAAACTCTTCCACTGCTGGGATTCCGAGCCCATTGAGGGATACCAGGAAAGCACTGTGTACCTGCTCAAGTCCAAATTGAGCGCGGGCTTAAATGTGGAAACATTGATAATCGCCTCTATGCGTTGCCAAAGAGCGTCTTTGGCATGCTCGTTTTTTGCTGCTTTTGGCGCCGCGCTTTCCACACCCGCTGCCAAAACAAGCTCTTCTGCAAGATGTCTTCCCAATCCGGTGTAACTATTGATCAGCCACTGCTCGACGGTTGCGAATGGCGGGGCGGCAATGGAAAGAGTTTGGATAGCCACACCTATTGCGCCCGTCGTTTCGTCTTGCTGGGCAAGTGAGGACTCGGAATCCGGCTTCAATTCAGCATTCCCGCCATGCTCAACTCGCTTGACGAAGGCAGCCCACAA
This sequence comes from Candidatus Obscuribacterales bacterium, assembly GCA_036703705.1. Lineage (GTDB taxonomy): Bacteria > Cyanobacteriota > Vampirovibrionia > Obscuribacterales > Obscuribacteraceae > DATNRC01. Next base: position 3,423 of record DATNRC010000015.1, on the reverse strand, counting down.
GGCGGCAAATTCCTCCTTGTTGGTCTGGAAAAGATTTGGCTTCTCTTGCCCGGGTGGACGCTTATAGGTAAGGTTGGGAGCGATTTCTCGCTGCCTGCTCATGTCCTTTGTGACAATGTGCGACGCCGTAACGATCTTGCCGCTGTTTTTGTCCCAGAAAATCAAATTGCTGTGTCGGCCCATGATTTCAGCTGTCAGAACTTTGTGAGAAGCAGTACCTACCTCATCTGTGCAGGAGAAAACAAAGTCCACAATGCGTTCACCAACCAGCTGCTCAACATGAACAAGCACAGCGCCGGTAAGATTCTTCCTCAGCAGAACCACGAATGGGGAATGATTTTGAGGTGAACGCTCGCTCTGGCTGCTGGGCGCGCTCTTCACAAGACAAAGGCGTCCATATGAAGCTTGGGCAGAAAGCAACAGATTGGAGTGTCCGGCTTTCGTCCGCAACGTCAGAAGAATTTCGTCGCGCGCAATCTGGAAAACCTTGTCTACCTTGCGGTTTACCAAAAGGGGCTTAGCTTCGTCGAGGACTGCCCGAATTGTCAGGGCATCGAACGGTTGCATGGGATCACTCAGTCAGGTTTAATAAAGGACAATTTAGCAAAAAAATGCACTCATATTATGAATCCAGGACAAGCGCTTCATAAGGGCTATGTGTGATTAGCGGTGACAAACGCGACAAAAGGACCGCGGACGCCCAGTCCCAAGGATCTGTGGGCACAAATGATCACACCCTGGAAGAGCGCGCCGCGGAAAGTCCAGGCAGGGGAAATTTGTTCGTTATTACGGGGCCTTCCGGAGTGGGCAAGGGTACGGTAGTAAGCGAGCTTCTGCACGCCATTCCTAATCTCAAGCGTTCCTGTTCGGTCACAACCCGAGACAAGCGAGCTGGTGAAAGGGAAGGAGATGACTACTTCTTTCGTACGCCTGACGAATTCGAGAAAATGAAGGCTGAAGGCCATTTTCTGGAATGGGCTGAGTTCGCGGGCAATTGCTATGGAACGCCGAAGCAATGGGTGATAGAGCAATTGACACGGGGCTTCGATGTCATCCTCGTTATTGAGGTGCAAGGCGCAAAGCAAGTCAGGGTAAGCTTTCCGCCCGCCATCTTGGTGTTTCTTGCTCCTCCCTCTTTTGAAGAACTGGAAAAACGGCTGCGTGGCAGAAATACCGAAAGCGAGGCAAAAATCAAGTTGCGCCTGAAGAAAGCTGAGCAAGAGCTAAGCGAAAAACACTTATTCCACTATGAAGTTGTTAACGATGATGTAACGGCAGCTGTCAACAATCTCCAACATATCGTGTATGCTGAGAGATGTCGTATACGAAGCAACAAGGTGCCTAAGAACGTTCGATGAGTACCACGAGAATTTTGGACCAACTTTTGGAAAAGCATCAAAATCGCTATGAGCTGGTTTTGAAGGTGGCACAGCGCGCCAAGCAAATCAAGAACGAGACGCGCGAACAGCACAAAGCAACCAATGCCGTGATCCAGGCTCTGCAAATGGTTGCAGCCGAAGATGATGGAACCATTCTGATCTCGCCTACCGGGTACCAAATCTACTGATCGAATAGGCGGCAAACCCTCGCATAGTCCAGCTGTCCGGCTGGATGGTGTTTTCTTGAGCTCCTCATGACTTTCACGTCTGCTGCGAAGCTCTTCCGATATCGGATGACGTTTGCTCGGGGAAAGCTGCGAAGCTCTTCCGATATCGGATGACGTTTGCCGGGGAAAAGCTGCGAAGCTCTTCCGATATTGCCCCTACGGCGGAGGATATAGCGTTTGCAGTGGGAAGATTCCCGTTGTCAAAGAGAACCAGCGAGCTTAGACTTTGCTCAATGAATTAGGCCTTTTCGGCACTTTTGGCGTTTCCTGTAGCTGCTGCAAGCGAAAATCATGGACCTTTGGGCAATCTTACTGCTTCTTGCATTCATGGCCGGCATTATGGGCTGGACGATGACTCCGTTCGTCAACGGAGTTTTATGGTATTGCGACTGGCGGGACGGAAACGACATCAACTGGGGATTGGATACTGTTTTTTCGGTCGCCGTTCCGTTCGCCTGGTTGTTCGCAATTTTTGAGATCATTTTGCTCTACAGCCATTAAGAAGCGTTCGCGCCCTTCTGTACCTCCGACTTGCTCGGAAAGCTCGGCTAAGATTGCCGCGCATTGGTTTGCATTTGTGATTTGTGTCAGTCGAGCTCGATAAGGAGCACTGCCCACTATCCCCTTTGTATAGTGCGTCAAATGCCTGCGCGACTCGTTGGCGCCCACTCGCGCACCCTTATAGCGGATAAGCCATTGGCAGTGAAGATAGGCAGCGATAAGGCGTTCGATCTGGTCGGGTGGATCCAACTTGATGCCGTCATTCAAATATTTGGTGATACGCGGAATCAACCAGGGATTTCCAAGCGTTCCCCTGGCTACAGCTACTCCGTCGCAGCCGGTTACTTCCAAAAGCCTCATGGCGTCCTCCGGATCGAAGACATCGCCATTGCCGAAGACAGGAATGGACAGGGCTTTTTTTACATGGGCGATGAAATTCCAGTCTGCTTTGCCCGAATAAAGCTGCTGCCGCGTGCGCCCGTGAACGGTGACTGCTGAAGCACCGGATTCTTCCGCCATCTCGCCAAATTGCACAGCATTGCGAGAGTTATCGTCCCAGCCAAGGCGGAATTTGACCGTTAACGGAATGCTGATGGCGCTTTTCACCGTGCGAATGATCTCCGCCGCCAATTCTGGTTCGCGCATCAAGGCGCAGCCGTCTTTACCTTTCGTAATTTTTGGCACGGGACAACCCATGTTAATGTCGACGAAATCGGCCCCCTTCTTTTCAGCCATTTGCGCAGCCATTGCCATCACATCAGGCTCATGACCGAAAATTTGGATGCCTATTGGATGCTCGTCCTTGTCAAGGTCCATGATTCGCGTATCCGGTCGATTCATGAGCGCCCGGCTTGATACCATCTCTGTGGCTAGAAGACAATTAGGATCGACACGTCGCACGATATTGCGGAAGACAAGATCGGTGACGCCCGCCATCGGCGGCACGTACACCCTACTGTTTAGAGTTAGCCTTCCAATCTTTATGGTCATAGAAAGAGTTTACAAGAACCAACCGGCAGGCTTCAACGATTTACGACCATAACCAAGCATCAGCAATTACGATTTAACTGGCCGCCCGGCTCGACGACACGAGATCTATTACGATACGCAAGGCAGACAAAAAAGGATGAACACAGCCACCACCAAAAGAGACTTGCTTGAAGCCCTGCGTAGCAGTTATGGCATCGGCTCGATTGACAGGATAACGCCGCTTGTATCAGACGAAATGCGACTGGAGGCGGTGATCTCTCAAATCGCGGCCGCCGAAACGGCGGGCCTTTCCGAGCGTGACACCGACTTTATCGTGCCGCGCTCGT
>DATNRC010000014.1:0-4436 GCA_036703705.1 Candidatus Obscuribacterales bacterium | reverse complement strand
CAAACGGGAAGAGCCAGGGTGTGGTTCCCTTTCTCAAGGTTGTTAACGATACGGCGGTTGCCGTCAACCAGGGCGGCAAGCGGCAGGGAGCTGTTTGCTGCTATCTGGAAACCTGGCACCTGGACATAGAAGAATTTCTGGAGTTACGCAAGAATACTGGCGACGAACGGCGGCGCACTCACGACATGAACACCGCCAACTGGATTCCCGATCTTTTCATGGAGCGCGTGATTGCGGATGGGCAGTGGACGCTGTTCAGCCCGGATGAGGTGCCCGATTTGCACAACGTCTATGGCAAAGCATTTCGGCAAGCCTATGAGAAATACGAGAGCAAGGCCGCGCGCGGCGAATTGCGGCTGTTCAAGCGTGTCTCTGCGGTGGCGCTCTGGCGCAAGATGTTGTCTATGCTGTTCGAGACCGGGCACCCGTGGATTACCTTCAAAGACGCCTGCAATCTTCGCAGCCCGCAGCAGCATACGGGCGTTGTTCACAGCTCCAATCTCTGCACGGAAATCACCCTCAACACATCCGACAGTGAAACTGCGGTCTGCAACCTGGGCTCGGTCAATCTGGGCAATCATTTGAAGGATGGCGACCTTGACCTCGATAAGCTGTCGCGGACTGTGAAAACCGCAATGCGGATGCTCGACAATGTGATCGACATCAACTACTACACCGTAGGCAAAGCACGGCAAGCCAACCTCAAGCATCGCCCCGTGGGGCTTGGTCTCATGGGCTTCCAGGATGCGCTCAACATCTTGCGTATCCCGTACACATCGAAAGAGGCTGCGGACTTCGCGGACTACAGTCAGGAAGCCATCAGCTATTATGCGATTTTGTCCAGCAGCGAGCTGGCACAGGAGCGCGGGAAGTACAGCAGCTATGAAGGATCGCTGTGGGATCGCGGAATCTTCCCGCACGACAGCATCGAATTGCTTGAAAACGAGCGGGGCATTGCCGTGGACGTACCGCGGGGCGGCCGCCTGGACTGGACACCTGTGCGTGAGCACGTGAAGCAGTTCGGTATGCGCAACAGCAATTGCCTTGCCATAGCGCCCACTGCTACCATATCCAATATCGTCGGTGTCAGCCCGTCCATCGAGCCGACCTTCCAAAACCTTTACGTCAAATCAAATCTCTCAGGCGATTTCACCGTTCTCAACCCATACCTTGTGGCAGACCTCAAGAAAAGAGGGCTCTGGGACGAAGTGATGGTTCATGACCTGAAATACTTCGAGGGCTCGGTTATGCGCATAGAGCGCATTCCTGCCGACCTCAAAGCGCTTTATGCCACCGCCTTTGAAATCGATCCTGAGTGGCTCATCGAATGTGGTGCGCGGCGCCAGAAGTGGATCGATCAGTCGCAAAGCCTCAATCTGTACCTGGCTGAGCCAAGCGGCAAGAAAATTGATGCCATGTATAAACTGGCATGGCGCAAGGGTTTGAAGACGACATATTACTTGCGCACGCTCGGGGCGACGCAAGCTGAGAAGTCGACGGTTCACACCGCTGCGTTGAATGCCGTCGCTCCGGCAGTACAGCGCGCGGAGGCAGCCGCGCAAACAGTAAGTGTCTGCTTGATTGCCGATCCCGAGTGCGAATCCTGCCAGTGATCGCGCGATCCGACCGGTGAGAAACTAAGCCAAACTGAATTCACAGACAAGGAGATATTCCAATGTTGTCTTTCGATGATAGCTCGACACCTTCTTCCGCACGAACGAACACAGCATCAGTCAATCCAGCCGCAGCAAATCTTTCGTTCGCTCCTTCCGCTGCGCATGAGAACGCGCCGGCAAATGAAGAGGCGCCGGCTCATGGGCTCTCCGGCGTGGAAGCAATTGATTTCAATGCCGGCCGAGTTCATGTCGACGACAAGCGCATCATCAACTGTCGCGCTGACCTCAATCAGCTGGTGCCGTTCAAATATGAGTGGGCATGGCAGAAATATCTCGATGCTTGCGCCAACCACTGGATGCCTCAGGAAATCAACATGGCGCGAGACATTGCGCTGTGGAAAAATGCCAACGGTTTGACGGAAGACGAGCGCACGATCATCAAACGCAATCTCGGCTTTTTCTCGACCGCGGACTCACTTGTGGCCAACAATCTCGTCTTGGCAATTTACAAGCACATCACCAATCCGGAATGCCGGCAATATTTGTTGCGCCAGGCTTTTGAAGAGGCTTTGCATACCCATGCCTATCAGTACGTCGTCGAAAGTCTCGGCCTGGATGAAGGCGAGATTTTCAATATGTACAGAGAAGTGCCGAGCATCCATGCCAAGGATGCATTCGAGCTTGAGTTTACGCGCGACCTTTGCGATCCCGAGTTCACGACAGGGACGCCGGAAAATGACGCGCGTTTCCTGCGCAATCTGATTGCCTATTATTGCATTATGGAAGGACTCTTCTTCTATGTCGGTTTTGTGCAAATGCTCAGCTTCGGCCGGCAAAACAAAATGACGGGCTCTTCTGAGGAGTTTCAATACATTCTTCGTGACGAGTCGATGCACCTAAATTTCGGTATTGATTTGATCAATCAAATCAAGCTCGAGAATCCGCATCTATGGACGCCTGAATTTCAGAAGGACATCATCGCGCTTTTCCACCGCGGAGTGGAACTTGAGTGCCAGTATGCAGTCGACACAATGCCGCGCGGAGTCCTCGGCCTTAATGCGGCAATGTTTGCTGATTATTTGCGCTTCGTCGCCAACAGGCGCCTTAAGCAGATTGGACTGCCCGAGCAATTCCCGGGTGCAAAAAATCCGTTCCCGTGGATGAGCGAGATGATCGACCTGAAGAAAGAGAAGAACTTTTTCGAAACTCGCGTTACGGAATACCAGACGGGCGGAACGCTGTCCTGGGGTTAAGCGCGTTCAGTCATCCCACCGTTTCTCCGGCGAGAATTCTGGATCGCTGGCGCGATCACTATTCGTGTTTCTACTCGGAAGTGCTGTCGTTTTAAACTTAAAAGTTTAAACGACGGGTATGGCATTGGACGGCACCAAGTCCGGAAACGCTAAGCAGTTGGCGTTGTCGTGACGTGTCATCCTTTCAACTGCGATCAACTTATAAGTTTATTTTCGCTAGCACTCTGGAGAGGAAGCCCCTGAGTCTTGCCAAATTTAGCGGTCGTAAACGCCCGGCGGTGGCTTGAGATCGCCGGTGCCGTCATCGTCGCTTCCAACAGGCAATCCCAGCAGATTGCCTGTGCTTGTGAAGAAGCGCTTCCATGCTCCGAGGTACCACTTGATGGGACCCTGGCGCTTGTTTGGATCGTTCTTGCCCTTGTAAGCGAGCTTGCTCTTGTTGTTGCTGTTGTTGCTGCTGCTGCTGTTTTGCGATTGCGTTTGCGCTGTTTGATTTGCGCTGTTGCTGCTTGCCGACGGCGCACTTGCCCTGGACGCTGCACCCGGTGACGCGCTTGTAGTGACTGACGTTGCAGGCATCTTTTGGGAATCTGGTACAGGCAAAATTTGTTTTTCTCCCGGATATTCAGGATCGAGATGGATGGCTTTGTCTGCGTGCACGCTGGCGTCTTCCATTGCCTCCGTGTCGATTTCCGGACCGGAACCGAAGAATTGGCGAACGTCGGTGCCGTCAATTACGGTCTTTCCGTCGGCTCTGTCTTCATCCGCAAAGGACGCTGTACACGAAAGCCCCAGTGCAAGGGCAGTCACTGCAATAAGCGAGAACTTTCTCATAATCCGATCCCCAATATCTTGGCAGGGATTCTATATATCACGGGGGCGGGTTTGTTCCATTAGCGGAATGATAGGGATAAATCGTCAGCGCACAGAAAGCGAGTTGCGGAGCTTGTCGCGCCGTGCTTTTAATTCTTTGAGCTCGGGGGCGATGCTCACCGCTCGCTGGATGTCGCTTAGCGCGGCTGAGTTCTTACCGAGCCGGGAGAGAACCTGGGCGCGAAGGTCATAGGCCGCATAGTCCAGTGGAAAGTCATGCAGATGGGTAGAACAATCGGCCAGGGCGCGCTGATAATCCCCTGATTGCGCATATGTTTCCGCCCGTCCCAAATACCCGCCCTGGACGAAAGGATTATGCTCGAGTGCTTTTGAGAATTCGACAATTGCCGGCTCGTATTTTCCTTCGGCATGCAATTGCTTCCCTCGCCTAACAAGTGCCATTGCCGTATCGAGAGGCAGAGGCGGATGCGGTTTTTTGTTGATCTCTTGCTTGTTGTTACTGAAGTACCGGTCCAAACACTCGGAGTCCAAAGATGCGGCTTTCAAATAATCCTCAGCCGCTCTCGCTTTCTCACTAGTTCGTTCTCGTGCGCGTGCCCGGAACAGATACAGCTGATCGTTCCATGGCTGGCGCTCAATGGCAATGTCAAAGGCTCTGATCGCTGCCGGCGGATCGTTCAAATTGAGCGCTGCAATGCCCATGATTGTATGTGCTATGACGCACGAAGGATCC
>DATNRC010000013.1:0-15367 GCA_036703705.1 Candidatus Obscuribacterales bacterium | reverse complement strand
AAAGCGCTGGCATCCGGGGAAAAGCAGTTCTATAATTTCTACTTTCACACATATCCCAGATCAATTCCGCAGGCGAAGCTGATCAAGAGCCTGCTTACGGCAAACGGCATCGATCCGTCGCAATGCATGCGTTGGGACACGGACAGCCCAAACACAGTCATGTCTGCCAGGAGAATCGCCAGCCGCCCGATCGTTTTTAAGTATTGCATTCACAGCAATGAGAATCTGACCGGTCATAACGCTGTTCCAATGTATTACGTGCCTCAACTGATGAAAGCCATGACTTTGAAGCAGCAAGAGGCGATGCTTTCCGCAAAACCAGAGCAAGCGTTGTAAAGCATACGCTCTGCACCTTGTCCACACGACAAGAGGGATTGCCTAGAGCAGACCTTTGCTCCCCCCACACCGGGCAGCCAAACGTCTGCCTTGCCGGCGGTAGCGAGAGCCGAAACACCACTGTGACGCAAGAATTGGCTCCACTGTCGCGCCTGACCTGATTTGACCAGCATGAGAGGACTTTTGTCCCGCTGCCACAAATGATCGCTCCCGAAGTTCTCACAACTCTCTCACATTGCGCGCATTAAACTCCAGTTGTTGGAATCAACTGGCGAAAGCCAGATTACTAATGAGGGCGCGAACCACGAAAGGGTCGCGCACAACTGAGTTGCTTCACCGTTTGCCCGGCTGGTTGGGCCGCGATTTGATTAACCTGCATTTCTGGGAATCCGCCGGCGCTGTGACCGCGGATAGCCGGCCGGGAAAGACTTTATCGGATCCACCTAATTTCAGCACAACAAACAGTTATGAAGGCCATCGTCCCAATTGCTGGTCGTCAATCCCGGTTGGAGCACAACACAACAGAAGGGTATAGCGTATGGCTGAGCAAACCGAGAAAAAGGTCGAGCAATCAAGCGAAGGCTCGCAAAAGACGCCGGAATCCGTAAAAAAGGAAGTCGATGCCGGTCGTCCGGAGCTCGTCGAAAAGCAGAAAGCCTACATCGACTACCTTAAAACCGGCGGCAAAAGCGGTATCAGCGCGGAATTCGGCAAGCCCATGTGGTTGATAACCGAAGCTGTGGACGATGAAGAAGCCGCGACGCCAGGGACGGACGACTCGGAAGGTATTCTTGACAGTATTAAGACCCGAGCCGCCAGTCTCTTCAAGGTCATTGGCGGCGAAAACGTGCTCAATATGTTCTCCGCCCGGTCAAACGATGCGGAAAAGAGCGCCACAACCGGAGCGCAGACGTCCGCCGGACAAGACACAATCCAGCCCGGCAATAACAAAGATTCATCAGACGCCAAAAAAACAGATGCACACGCCGATCATTTAGTTGCAAAAGACACTGGCAACGGATCAGATACCTCCTTCGACAATAGCGACGAGGAGAAAAAGCTGTCTGAAGCTGCCGCCGCAATTTACAGGGCATGTGAAGGCGGAGATGAATCCGAGTACAACGCCTTTACGAGAATGTTCAAAGGTCTCGGCACCGATGACGATACCATCGTCGAGGTATTGCAGAAGCTCAGCCTCAGCGAGAGACGAAAGCTTGAAGAATACTATCAAAATACATACAAAGTGTCGCTGCGCGAGCATCTCCGGTCGGAAGCGGACTCTCCCGAAGAGCGCATCTACTTTGAGAAGCTCATTGACCGCAAAGATGGAGAGACGGTTGTTAAGCCCAAGTCGAAAAGAGAGGAAGCACTGGAAAAGGTCGACCGCGGGAAAGTGAAAGAAGCGGCGAAGGTGCTCAATGACGAATTGGGCACTGGATACACGGATAGCGATAAAGTCTTCGAAACGCTGGAAAGCCTTTCTGATGCCGAACGAGAAGTACTGGAGGAAATATACGAAGACGAATACGACGAAAAGTTGTCTGATGCGCTTAGAAGCGAGTTCATAGGTGACAACGAAAAGAGGGCCCTCGAGCTGCTCTACAGGAGTGACTCAGACACGCAGGTTGAGGGCGTAAACAGTAATAGCATGAAAAAGGCAGCTGAGGCGCTCGATGAGGAAATCGATTCCACTTTCGGCCCGGATGCGGATGTGGTCCACACACTACTGAACGACAGGACTGAAGCTGAAAGGGAAGTCATGGCTGCTTACTACAAGCAAAAGACCGGGCGCAGCCTGGAAGCCGACCTGAAGAAGCATTTCGATGGCGCGGAACTGGACAAGGTTCTCAACGCTCTCAACAGAAAGGATGGGAGCGCAGAAGATGCAGGACGAATTCACACAGCTCTCATCGAACGAGATCAATGGGTGGAAGGACGTTCTGACGAAACCTGCGAGAAAGATATTCGTGACACGCTCGCCACAATGAACTCCGACCAGATTGAGCAGCTCAAGGAGGAGTATGAAGAACGCTATGGCATCAGCCTCGAAAGAGCTCTCCTGGAAGATAAGAATCTGTCTGAAGCCACTAAAGAAGCGATCAAGATTTACCTCAAGGGCGCTGACCAACGTACCGATGACGACACGCTGAAGCTGGCGGAAATCGCTTTAAAAGAAGAAAACATAGACATGTTTCAGGAGGCGTTCCGTAATTCCAGCCAGGAAGCTCGCGATCGCTTCTTTGCCGAGGGCGGCAAAGAAAAGATTGAAGATGCCTTCTGGGGAACAGACGAAGATCACGCCATGGAATATGCCAGGAAGGGCGAACTCGGCGTCACGACGCTCATTGACGACAATCAAAGCTGGCTCGGAGACAACGAAAAGGCGATTGAAGCCGCCATTGCCAAAATGAGAGACTCCGAGCGCAAGCAATACGTAAGAGGCAAAGAACTGGCAAACGACAATCCCGACCCCGAAAGCCTCTCTGATGAAGACCGCGCCGCCCTGGAATTCTACACCAAGCTTAACGAATCGCTGGCAGACGCAGGCGATTCAACGGAAGTGGCCCGCTGGGAAGACATGATTGCCACCAAAGGCGGTACTCTGGTTGCCAAATTGAGCGAGCATTGCGGCAACGTTTATGACGATGATCTGAGCGAAATTGTCCAGGACATCGAAAATATGAGCGAAGCCGATTGGAAACGGCTCAAGGGTACGGAAGGCGAAAAATATCGCTCTGAAATCGAGCAAATGCTCAAGACATATCTGAGCGATGACGATGTCGCCCGTTGCATGGATGTCGTGGACAAAAAAATGAAGGCGGAGAGCTTCGACGAGGCGTCTAAATCCGCACAACGCTCGATAATTGAAAAACTTCAGGATGCCGGCAGAGAGTCTGCGCACTGGTATGGTCCCAATGTGAAGGAAAAGGACGTCTACGACGCAATCGCCAAAATGACTCCTGAAGAGCAGGATAAGTACCGCAACGATCCGGAATTCAAAGCCAAAGTCGACGATCTTGTCACCGACCTCCTCGAATTCAGCGAAGAGGATGCGGCGATGGCAATGCTCGATCGCGTCTCCAATGGTTTGCCGCCGGAAGACATCGTGACCAGAGTGATGCTGCACGCAGCCGACACGGACACGGATGAAGCAGTCGTTGTGCGCGAAGTGCTGAAAGAGTTTCGCGACAATCCCGAACTGAAAGAACGGATAGTCAATCCGAAGACTCCCGAAGATGAAGCCTATCGAGCCAAATTTGAAGAGGCGCTCAAATCAGCGCTCGGCAGCAGCGATTTCGAAAAGTACGGCAAACCGATTCTTGAAACCGGCCGCCTGCCCATCGACGTGCAGATGGAGCTGAATGAAGGCGTGTTCGATGATGACGAGCAGGGATTCTATAAGGACATTCTCGCTCTTGCTGAATCAAAAGACGAAGCGGCCATAGAAGAGAAAAAGAAAATTCTCGAAGACAAGGACTATCAGGAAAAAGTTCTCGCTGCTTTGAGCGCTGAAGAACGCGAACTGGCGCTGAATGCCCTCAAGCAAGGAAAGATGGAGCCTGAGGATGTGATTCGCTCATACCTTCTCGGCGCCGGCACCGGTGAGGAAGAAGTCAAAGAAGCTCTCAAGGGGCTGGACGAAGAAGGCAAAGAGCGCGTCAAAAATGAATATGCCCGCAAGTATGGAGCCGATCTGACTTACGACTTGCTCGACGAACTTGGCGGTCAGGACGCCGTCGATGCTAAGCGGGCAGTGAGGCGAGATTCCGGCGATGCGCGCACCGAGTTTAATGCCGCGCGCGATGAATTCTATGAGAGCCGCGACGGCATTGGCAAAACCTGGGTCGACTCCATGTGGGATGGAACGGGATACCAAGCCGACGAGGCATTCAACAACTTCGCCAAGGCCATGGAAAAGTACGCAGCGAAATTCGAGGAGCTTCCTCCAGACAAGCGCAAGGAGCTGATGGAAAACCTGCAGACCGCAATCGATCAATTCCGCGCCTCGAAGGGACAGCTCGCCGACGGTCTGACCGATGCGGTCATAGCAGTGGCCTGCGTAGCTGGAGGCTTTGTCACTGAGGGCAGCACATGGGTAATTCTTGGTGCCCTCATAGCAGGCGGCTTCTTCAAAGTGGGTGCCAAAGGAGCAATTGTCGGATCGGACTATGACTGGACAAGCTCCGACGTCATCAAAGACTTTGCTTCTGGCGGAGTAGACGCTGCGCTCAGCTTCGTCGGTCCCGGCGCAGGCGCTCAATTATTCAAAATGGGCGAACGAGCCGGCATCAGCGCGGCCAAAGTGGTCCTCAAAGAAGCCGTCACCGAGGGTGGTGAAAAGCTGCTGAAGGAAGGAACTGAAGAAGCACTGCAGAAAGGCATGGTAGCTCTCGTGCGTGATTCGATTGCCGACGGCAGCTATAAAATTTCCCACAAAGGTGTCGACAATCTCGTCGAGCAAGTGGCCAGGCAGGGCGCAACCAGGGCGGAGAAAGATGCGCTCAGGAAGTCAATCACGGAAAGTCTCGATCAGGCAGTGAAAAAGGAAGGAGAAGACACGATTAAGCGGCTGGCGCGAGAGTATTTCCTCAATGCCTGCGCCGGTGCGCTCGGCGGCGGCGGAAGCGGCACCGTGCGTGGTATCGCCTCGTGGGATGAAAGCAAGAGTTTTGCCGAGAACATGGAGAACGTCGGCAAGATGGCTGCCATGTCCGCCGCTTTCGGGGCAGGTGGCGCCGTCGCCTTTACCGCTGTGTTCAAAGTAGGCGGCAAAGCGTACCACGCTGTCAAAGAGCACTACAACCTCAAACCCGGCGAAAAGCTCAACACCGAGCAGCTCGATGAGCTTGCAAAGAAATCTGGCGGCAAGGACGCAACAGCCAAATATAACGAGAACGGCGATATTGAGATAACAAGCAAAGTCGAGACGCCAGCGAAACGAGCTGAACAAGTAACGCCTGACGATCTGGCCAGGCAACTGCCGGAGTGGAACAATCTCACGGCGGCGGAAAAAGCTGCCATGCTCGAGCGCATCTCCAAACATCCGATGTATTCACCGGATGCCGTCGGCGATTTCAGCGACAGTGCGGCCAAACTAATGCAGAATTGGGAAGGAAAGACGGCCCAGCAGCGCGCCGCCGAGCTGCAGAAGCTCATGAACGACTTCACGGACAAGCACGGATTGCCTCGCACGAAGATCGAGACAACAAAAGGCAAGGCGGGTCCGGAAGGGGCGAGCTACGCGGACGGCAAAATCGAGATTGCTGAAGGCGATTTGATGGGGAAAGTCGATCCGCACACCCTCATCGAGCGGCTCTATCACGAAGCAGTCCACAACGAGCAAGACGCGCTTGTTGTGCGCAGTCTCGCAGACGAGCTCAAGATTGGCAAGACCGCCAACGCTGACGAAGCAGCGGCCATGAAGAAATTGTACGAGGAGCGAACCGGTCGTACGCTGAGCGACGAGCATTTGAGGGAAGTGTTAAGGGTACGAAATGGCGAAGAGCTGAGTCCGGAGCAAACGCTGAGAGCGAAGGAAGCGGCGAAAGCATTCAAGGACTATCCTTTCAATCGACCGGAATATGAGGCGAATATGGAAAGCCACAGAGCCGTCTCGAAAGAATTAGAGAAGCTGAGCGATCCGGCCTCCGCAAACAATTTGATGGACAGGCTCGCTCACGATGACGGTAGTCTCGGAAGGACTCTTTTTGGCCGCGAGTCACCGCCTCCGGAAGTCGCAGCTTTACTTAAGAAACATCGCACCGGACAAGCTTCGGCGGAGGAAGTGAAGTCGGTTCTCGGGCCAATTTTGCAGAAGAGGCAATCGGAGCTCTACCAATACCAAATCGACACGATAAAGGATTATTACAACAATTTGAATGAAGCCGAAGCGTACGCGATCGGCAGAAAGGCCAAGCTTCATGCGGAAAAGAGCTTCCACACAGGTGAAACTGTGATGGTAGGCGAGAGAGAATTCACTGTCGTAGGAGCCGACGGCGAACACGTGATAATTCGGCCCAGGGGCGATGCTTCGCCGGAGGGGCCCGGCATCAAGCCTACCGACGCAGACCTGGCAGGCGATCCTCCCAAGTTCAGGCGCGTTAATGACGAATACTATGTTGATGCAGACGACAACTATTACTTGGCTCGCCGCGGTGCCGACGGCAGGACAGAGCTGATTGCCGATGCGGATACTTTTGCTGTTAACCCCGCACGTCTTAAACGAGCAAAAAATGAAATCCCGGGAGATGGCAACTTTCCGCGCGACGGCAATGTCCCGCCTGGCGCAAGGAGTCTCGAGGACGATCCGACGCAGGAGATAAAAATCGCAGACAAGACTGCTGATGGCAAGCCAAAGGATGCCGGCAGCGAGCCGCCGCCAGTCGTCAAGGAGATCCTGGACAGAGCTGATATTCCAGGAGACGAGCGCGCCGCACTGCTGAAGCGCATAGGTGAAAACAAGCTTGCATCGCCGGAAGCAATGAAAGACTTTTCGAAGAACATCTCCGACGCGACAAGCAAATGGAACGACATAACGCCACTGGCAACCGCAGCGGAAACATCGGCGGGACAGCTTAGAACAGCATTCGGCAATTACAGGGACCAACTCATCGCCAAAGCACCGTCCGGCATGAAAGAAGCGGACCTGATCAAAATGGAAGCGTCAGAAGTAAGAAAGCTCTTCAAAGACGATCCTGATGTGATGAAAGCGCTCGACGACTACGTGCGCGTTAGAGATGCAAATGCAAAAGTGCAGGAGAAGTATCTCCAAGGGTTGGGCGAGCGAATCGATCAGTTGCAAAAGGTCTTCGACGACTTTGCCGACAAAAACGGTTTGCCGCGCGTCAAAATCGACGCCGCCGACGCCGTGCGCATGGGCGATGCTGACGGATTGTACAGCGACGGCAAGATCCTTTTGAGAGAATCGGATTTCCTCAGGAGCGATCGTCCGCAAAAATTCATGGAATTCGCTTACCACGAATTCGTGCATCACCAGCAAGACAATTTAATCGTGCGCAGCGTAATTGATGACGTCGAAACCGACCTGGGACGCACGCTGACCGACAGCGATATGGCACGCATGAAAGAGCTCAACGAGAAAATGCGGCACCACACTCTCAATGATGGAGAGTTCAGCGAACTTGCCGATCTGGAAACAGCGGTCGCCCTCACCAAGAAAGCTTACAAAGAAAAGGCAGGCAGTGATTTGTCTGACGAACATCTGACGGAAGTTCTCAAGGCACGCAAAGGGGAGAAGCTTACGGCCGCTGAACGGTTAAGGGCGGATGACCTCGGCAAAGCATTTAAAGAGAATTCACCGCCAGGCGAATCCTACAGAAGAGCTGGTGAAGATCTCAGTGTTACCACCAATGAGCTGTCCAAGTTGGATCAGGCATGGGCCGAGTATGATTTGATCCACAGATTGGCAGAGGACAATGGTACTCTCAGCCGGCACCTGTTTGGCAGTGATTCGCCACCGCCCGAGGTGCGTCGCATAATCGATATTCACAATCGAATGGCTGCCGGTGAAAGTCTTACCTGGCCTTCGGAACACGCAAAATTTGTACTAAAGCAATTGCTGAACAAGCAGATTACATCGCTCACCGACTTCAGAACGGCCGTCTATAAGGAATATCTCACCGGCTTCCACGAACAAGAAGCCTGGGTAATTGGCCGCACATTGCGTTATGAGGCAAGCGTCCTCAAGGCGACAGCAAAAACTCCCCCACACGACGGCACCATTCCCGACGGCAAGCCTGAAGACACACTTATGGACTTCCCTCGTTCACGAAGGGACACGCTGCCGGGCTTGGGGGCTGTTGAACCGCCTTCGCGCTTTGCGGGTGAAACAATTCAAGTCAATGACCGCGATTACATCGCTCTGGCAGAAGACGGCAATGATGTGATTCTTCGCAGAATAAGCAATCCATTCCCGCTCGGAGAGCCACTTTCTATAGCTCCTTCGGAAATCGGCACCAAATATAAGCCACTGGGAGAGACGGGCTATTATCGGACGGCAAGCGGAGATGCCTTCATTCTGCGGGAAGGCCCAAACGGTTATGAAATGGTTCCCGATCGCAATGTGGCTCCGATGGAGACGAAAGAATTCCTCCAAATCTTGAAAGAAGTACCAGCCACTCCTTGAGCATTTATCCTTCAAGGCCGAAGAGAACATAGTCAAGACATGATGCCTGACGCGGGCAGCATCACTCTCACTGCCATACAACGTTGTCCGGGACGAGACTCGTCGGGTGCCCTCGCTGTGCTATTCTGCAGAGAACGAGCGGAGCAACGGCTTGAATTCGAAGGCATGGTGGACGATAACTCTTTGGGCGGGAGCATTGCTTGGCTGCCTCAACCTGGCGCATCTGATTTACGGTGATTTCTTTCACCCGTACATGCACCAGACTACGGACTTTTTGAGCAGCTCATATGTTGCCGGCTCGATAGTACTCAAAGGTGAATTCCACAGCCTCTATCCGTCTGCAAAGTCTTATGATGCTTTTGCCGTCATCTCCAGGTCGCTTCTGCCGCAACTGCCATCGCATCTGGTGCCCAATTGGCAATATCCGCCGCCCGCTGCGCTCGCATACTCAATATTCGCCCTCTGTTCTCCCCTTGCAGCTCTTGTGATTTGGCAGTCAGTCAATTACCTCTGCCTCTACCTCTCATGCCTGGCCTTCTCTAGAATTTTCGCCACAATACGTCCCTGGCAGATCTTTCTTTTGAGTTGCACTTTCTTTCCAATTGCCTACATGCTCAAGACAGGCAGCGCTGGAATAGTGTTCGGGCTGTTCCCCATTGCGCTTGCATTATGGCAGAACGCACAGGCGCGCCCTTTCATTGCCGGGCTTTGCCTTTCACTCTGTCTTTTGACCGTCAAGTATCTTCCCGTCGCATTATTTCTGGGCACGCTTCTGGCAATCATCCAATATCGACAGTTAGCCGCAGGCCTTGCTGCGGGACTTCTCTGCCTGGCAGCTGCGCCACTGCTTTTGATGGCACCGTACACATGGACGGACTGGCTGCAAAGCATGGCCGCGGCTGAGCATTACTACTCTTTCGATTCCGACATCCAGCACAACATGTACTTGCACGTGGCTTTACCTGCGATTTTGTTGTCGCTCTTTTCTGCCAAGTCTGCATCGCCGATTAAACTGATCATCTATGGCATAGCAGCAATAGTCGCTCTTCATGCATTTTATCTGGGCACACGAGTCGGGAGAGCAAATCTCCCCCTCCAAACCAAGCTAGCAATATTTGTGATTCTCGGCTTTTATCTTATGCCCCTCGTGGAACCACATTTGGTGTTCTACGATCTAGCCGGACTGTTCTTCGCCAACCTCCTCCTCTGGCTCATCGAATGGCCTGAAGACATCGCACCGAAGATGAAGGGAATTGCCCTCACCAGTTGGCTCGCTGTTGATGTTTATTTCATTGCCTTTGCATTTCTCAGTTCGTCCAGCATCAATCCAGCGTTCCTGACTGCCCTTCTTGGAATCCTCTACATACAACTTTTGCTCCAATTTCGTAAGCTCATCGCCGCAGGAAAGCAGAAGAACGGCCGGCCGGTTCATACGACGCCCCTCGATTAGCTGATGATGACACGTGATGAGCTCATGACGATGCGCGATCGGCTGACGGGTGACGCGCGATCAACTGACGTGCCATGCGACGCGCGATCAACTGATGACCACGCGTGATCGACTGGTTGGCGCGTGTCAACAGAAAGCCTTACTTGACCTGATACTTCCCCCAATAGCCTGGACGACGAATGGTTTGCTCCTCGGCACCCCATTCCTGCTCCACATCGGAGTCCTCCTTAAAGATCACCACTCCCACGGCAATTGCACCTGTCATGTAGATCATGAGCATCCACTGCAGGCTCAGAAAATTGAAGAGAGAAATGCCGATTAGAACCGAAATGGCGATGGCAAGCCACATCATATGTGTAACTTTGACGAAGCTCATGGGAAGTCCTCGCTCAGTTCGGTTATTTGAAGGGCCTTTCCGAGGATAAGTCCGGTTTCAGAAATAGTCCATGGTAGAAACACCAATGAGACTGGCCGCCGAAGATTAATCGCCAGGCTCCTCAAATGGCCATTTTTCATCTGCCACGGCAATGCAGCATGTAACATGGAAGTGTTGTCCCTTGTCGACCAAGAAGCGATAAGCCTCAGAGCACGATTGTCCGATGTCCAAGCGCTGCCAAAATTCCGACCAAAAGTCCGATCAAAAATCCGCGTCTTTCCTCGCGAGTTTGCTCGAAAACAACCCAGGAGATGAAAAAACGATCGCCCTGGCCGCGGACTTCATCGCCTCCTCAAAAGACGCACAAGAGCAAGCCAAAATCATTGCCCATCTCCTGCAACACTGTTTAGGGCATCCGACTGTAATGCAGCTCACAGCCAAGTTTTTAAACGATGCAGTTAGTCACGAAAGTAATCAAATGGTTCTCTCGAGCCTCATACAGTTCCACCCCAAAGATCCAACCGCGATAGAGCTCGTCCTGCCGTACCTTCTCGAGCAGCCGCCGCAAAAAGCTGCAGTTTGGCTGCTCAATATTGTTGAAGCCAATCCTGGCGTGCCCGTAGTAGTCGAGAACACAACATACTGGATCCAGCGAACAAAGGAGAACCATCCTTCTCTTGCCGCAGAGATGGCGCGCTCGCTCATTGCCGCCAACTCCGGGCATGAGAGGCTAATCGACTTCATTCTCAAATGGTGCGACGAGCTGCTCAATGCGATCACGCCAAAGTTGTTCGGCTTGATATCAGCCGGGCCTGCCAAGCAGCCGCCTGCCAAGCCACTTCCGGAAGCGAAGATTCTCAAGCAATTGCTGAGCGCGCTTGCCGACGCTAATCCGGGCAATGATAAAGTGGTGCGCGCAATTGAGAACTGCGTTCAACGGGCAGGCAAAGAAACTGGCATGGCTGATGTCCTGCTTTCCTTCTCCATTGCAGGCACCATGAATGAACGCGCATTGAAAGTGGCGCTCCTCTGGATCGAAAAGAATTTGACCCTCGGTCAGAGTGAGAAGATCCTTACACAAATCGTCGACAAATGCCCAGGCAATCCTATGGTGCTGAAAACAGCAAAAAAGTGGCTCCAGACCAATTCCCAATCAGCATTGCTTGTGCATTACCTTCTGCAGAGAAATCAAGGAAATGACGATGTGTGCGCCATGGTTTTAGATTGGCTGGAGAAAAATCCGGCCAATGCATCCGCTACATTGTCTACTCTTCTTGCATCTTTTCCCGAAGACGAACGCGTCGTAAGCTTTGCCGACCGCTGTTCGCGCAGCACCCAACAATGAATGCGCTGTGCAATGCCCGACAGCCTTGTGCTTTAAAGCCAATCGCATCAGTTTAAACAATAATCTCTGAGGGTATGTAGTCAGAGGCCATAATGGGGATCTCCAGAGTTACCGGAGTCGGCAAGCAGTGGCAGAACAAGCGCCCACCGACGAGCGCCACGATTCTTCAGAGTCAGGTTCTGAAGCAACTCCGAGCGCCTCAAGCGGTCCCAGCAAGCTCCTGGGAGATCGCTATCAAGTATTGGCGACCCTTGGTCAGGGCGGGATGGGAACAGTCCTCAAAGGCAGGCACGCGACTCTCGGCAAGCTTGTGGCGATCAAAGTCCTGAACGCCGGACTGCTTCTCGATCAGACGAACAGACTTCGTTTCGAACAGGAAGCACAGGCGGGCAGCGCACTTTCTCACCCAAACTTGGTGGCTGTATTCGACCACGGTTTCACACCGGCGGGCGAACCATTTCTGGTCATGGAATATGTAGAAGGCGAAAGTCTCGACGTCCTGCTTTCCAAGAGAGGACCTCTGCGCGGAGAGGAATTTCTCGATATCTTCCGCCAGGTGTGCAAGGCATTGCAGTACATTCACAAGAAAAACATCATCCACCGCGATATCAAAACGAGCAACATCATGATTCAAGTCATTGATGATGAACGCTATGTCAAGCTTCTCGATTTCGGCATCGCCAAAGTCTTGCCGGAGAGCGGTTATACAGGACAGCATTTGACCGCCACCGGCACCGTCTTCGGAAGCCCCCTCTATATGAGCCCAGAGCAATGTATGGGTAGTAAGACAGACGCACGCTCGGATATTTATTCTCTTGGCTGCGTGATGTATGAATGTTTGTGCGGCGAGCCTCCTTTGCGAGGCGAAAACGCGCTGCAAACGTTTTACAAGCACATCAATGATTCGCCGCGACCGCTTACATCATGCGATAGCTTTACGGAATTCGATCGCAAAATTGCATCGATCGTTGAGAAGTGTCTCGCGAAGAGCCCTGAAAAGAGATTCGAGAGCGCGGGGGATCTCCTCGCTGCATTCGGTCAACTACGGGGGATTGACGCGCCTGAAAACCGTATATCAGGTCAAAACATCGCCCCCAATGCGCCCAGTGCTCGCCCATCGCCAATCGCCGGTGGGGCTGGAGCGCCAAACAACTTTGCCGTCTCAGATCAATCGGAGCAGGCGGATGGCGGAGCGCAACAGTCTCCAGCAAAACAGGAAAGCACAACAGGGCTTGCCGGCAGCCTGAGGAAAACAGATCCCGAGCTCGAAAGGAGAAAGCAATCCACGTCCGCACAGCAGAGCACCGCAGGTAATACCTTCGTCGGAAGCCATGCGGCACCGGAAGGCAAGAACGTCGCCCACGACCACGAGCAATCACGCAAGTTGAGACGAGACATCGGAAACAATCAATCCGCATTGCGCCCTTTGCGCATTGCAATCCCAGCTCTCATTGGCGTCGTGGCAATCGGTCTGGTCACTGCTGCTGCCCTTGTGATTCAGCCTTCCATATCTCAATTCTCCAGAGTCTCCTCAGCCATTACCGCCAAACCGGCTGCAGCTCCGACCGAGCGTGGCTCTTTCAAAGAGGCGGAGCAATATTTCAAACTCGGCCCTGCGCATTGGCATTCGGCCGAGCCACTCTATATGACTCTCGTTGATGGCGACGATGAGACATCAGGGCGCGCCAAAGCGCGTTTGGGGCGAATCAACCTCCGGAGGAAGGATTACAACGCGGCTTTTGACAATTTCTCCAGCGCCATCGCCAACCTGTCATCGCACCACGAGACAAGCGGCGAATATTACCTTGATGCGTTGTTCGGGCTGGGACAAACTTTCGCGGACGAGGGCAATTTCAAACAAGCGGAAATCAAACTAAAGGAAGCTCAGGCTCTCGCGCGCGAGCAGAAGAATCCTGGAAAGGAAGCCGAGATCCTGACCACGCTGGCCCGCAATGCCAGCGAGAACGACACGGCGGAAGCAATTCGCTTTTACCATCAAGCACTTGCCGTTTATTCAAAACTCGATGTTAAACCCAACGAGCAGATTGCGGATGTGCTCTTGAACATGGCAAATCTCTACAAAATGCGCAACATGAAGGCGAGAGCGGCCATGGCGCTGCGGCAGGCAAGGCAAAAGGCAGCTTTAGTAACGATCGACGCGCTCAGGGAAGAACTCGAATTGCGTGCGCGAGCCCTGGACGAGAATGAAACTGCGCCCATTGCCAAACAGGCGCGACCATCTGCGGCTGCGCGACCTGCCGCCAGGCTTGCAAGACTGAATGCTGGCCGCCGAAAGCCATTCAACAAGCCGGCAAAACAAGGTTCGGACAGGGCAGAAACAGCCAGTTCATCTGAAGGAGGTGGGAACCTCGTGGACTCTTTCCGTTTCGGCGTTCTGTCCCGAATTCAATCGATGACTTCTCACGGTCATCATTAACCCCGTTGACCGTGTCACCTGTACCCGGATTCATTCATTAAGTGCCGAATGTTCCACATTAAACGCTCGCCCGAGTGATGACAGCCACGCATCGCTTTTGCTTACCTTTGATGACCATTTATCATCAGCAGCTCAGCTCTTCGGCAAAACCGATATCGGTCGCAGTGAACGGGCCAGTGGGAGCGAAAGGTCAGGGTTCGAACCTTAAATTGTCCGCCCCCATCTTTTAGGCGCCAGGCGATTAAAAAAGGGACCACCAGGGAATAACGCCTTCAGCAGAAAAGACTGCTAGCGAATGGGTTACCAAATTGAGCGACAGGCGCGTGAGACGCGCTCCCAGTCTGCTTGAAGTACACATTGAGGTCGAAATCATGAGTGACAGCGCCAACAACGAGCTGGAAATCCAAGCCGCTGTGTACTTCCAGCAAATGTCCAAATTCAATGAGCTCCGTCAAGAGTGGATGTCCGAGTACGGCATCGACACCGGCAAAGAGCCCGAGCTTCCTGAAGAACATGAAAGAGTTCCCGAGAAAGTGAAGATCTTGTCCCGCTCGCGGCGCAGGCATATGCGCGAAAAATCCGACCATGGCGGCTGGATCGCTTAATCAGCACGCATTTTGGTAAATATTGTCGGGGCGGCCTCTGAGCCGCCCCTATGTTTTCGCCCCTCAAGTGCTATCTTTTTATGCCAATTCGGCAGAAAGGACCTTCTATTGGCAATCTACGTGGCGCCGATATCTTCAGGCTTGGGGGATCTGATAGTCTCCTTGCCGGCAATTCACGGCTTTATCGCCCAGGGTGAGGAGACACATCTGGTTGTGCGCAGCCACCGGCAACGTGACATTGCAAAACGCATCACTGGTCTGGCTGGAGAAATAGAAGAATCAGAACTGCCTGAGAAATCGCTCAAAGACGGTGAGCGTTTCGTTGACCTGCGCGATCATCCGCTGCAAAGAGACTTCATTTGGGGCTCGCAGGAATTCAACGCCCGCTTCGGCCCGTTGAAAATTATGCAAATCGTTGAACTGTTGTGCAACGATTTGGCTGTTCCAGCCGATTTCAGCACCTTGACACCGCTCGCGCACACTCACCGCCCAGGACTAAATGAGACTGTTCTTTTGATTCCCGGCACGGACGGTTTCAGAAAGCATTGGCCGCTCGAGCACTGGCTCCTGCTCAATCGCAGCTTGCTCTCCGAGGGCCTCAAAACACTCGTGGTCGGTCAACCCAGTCAATCTCCAGCCGTGGCCCGGCTGCTGGAATATGGTGTGCCCTGG
>DATNRC010000012.1:0-5540 GCA_036703705.1 Candidatus Obscuribacterales bacterium | reverse complement strand
GTACTGTACATAACTGGCGACATTTCTTTCTGGCACAGATGTGTTCTTGCCTCTGCGCGTTCATTACGCTCCTTGCTGGCGCCGCCGCTCCCGCCGCAGATCAGAAGCTCGTCATCGTGCAAAAGAAACCACCGCAAATTGAAACGCGAGTTTTTCATAAAGACGACCCCACGAGCGAAGTCCCTTTGAAAACAGACCGCGACGCCACAACCAACTGGGATTTTCATTACGTCGTAGACTTGAGCTACGACATCGCGTCCAGCAAAAAAACAGGCGAAGATACTTGCGTCGTTATCAAAATCACGCGCGCACACATCAAGCTCGAGCTGCCAATGGTCATCTGGATACCGGAAAACGTCGATGAGAAGCTGCTGAGCCACGAAGATGGGCACAAGCAAATAGCAGAGGATATCTACAAGAATGCAGATGCGGTGGCGGCAGATCAGGCACGCGCCATGCTAAACGCGACCTTCACAGGCAAAGGAAAAAACGAGCACGAAGCCTGCGCCGACGCAGTGCATGCAGCAGCGACAGAGTTGAACCGCCAGTACCGCAAGGAGGTTCTCGATTACTCCAAACGGGCTTCCGACCTCTATGATGACCTCACTCAGCACGGAAAAAACAAACGCCCCGTCTTCCTGGCAGTGAGAGAGGCTCTGTTCAGAACTTATCTGGACCGAATGTGTGCTCGCTTTCCCTGGTTGCGAAAATAGAACTTCCAAGCGAGCGCTTCAGGGCATGCTTTCTGACCGTCCTGAAATCATCCCACGGCCGCCGGCACGTGAGCCGCGGCGACAGGCGAACGAGACGTTTTGCTTGCCCCGACCATCTTCAGGAAATGCTGTTTCAACTCACACGGCTGCCGGCACGTGAGCCGCGGCGACAGGCGAACGAGACGCTTTGCTTGCCTCGACCATCTTCAGGAAATAACGATGGATTCGACGGTCGTCGGTAAGCTCGGGATGGAACGAAGTGACAAGCAGATTGCCCTGCCGCGCCATTACGATATATCTCTACCCGCCTGCTTCGCCAGTTGCCTGACCGACGCCACTCCTTATGTAGGCCATCGGTGTCGCGGACGAAGCACATGAAAGTATCGCCGGTCCGCGGATGAAAACCGCACAAAACGGTCCGCCTTCGAGTTCTGGAATTTCAATCATAGTCTCAAAGCTGAACTTTTGCGGTCCGAAGGCATTCCTTCTAACTTTGATATCCATCGCTGCCAGCCGACCCTGTGTCGATCCCTCAATTTCCTTGGCCAGAAATATGGAACCCATACAGGTGCCGTACACAGGCATTCCTTTCTTGATGCGGTCGCAAATGGCATCAAATATCGCGTCTCTGTTGTCGGCAGTGAGTTTTGCAATCGTCGTCGATTCGCCGCCCGGAATGATCAGCGCATCGATGTGCTCAATCTGGCGCGCATATCTCACGGCAATTGCGCGCGCTCCGCATGCCTCAACCGCCTGCATGTGCTCCGAAACGTCACCCTGAAGGGCCAATACTCCTATCGTTGATACCATGTCTCCACCTCTAATTTGCATGACGCACCGTCATCTCCGCTTTGCGAACCTTGGAAATTCCTGCCTTCTTGCACTCCAATCGTCTGTGTTGCAAGGCTTTTTGCGCTGGTGACTGATTTGCGACACCGGCGCACGCCACCACTTACCAGCCGCGCGTTGCCAGCTCCTCTCCCGGAGCCAGGCTCTGCACGGTCCTTCCGACCATGGGTTCGCCCAGATTGCGGCTGACTTCCGCAAGCACCTGCGGATCTTGATAGAACGTCGTTGCTTTGACTATCGCCTGAGCACGCTTGGTCGGATTGCCGGACTTGAAGATGCCCGATCCGACAAACACTCCATCCACGCCCAGCTGCATCATGAGCGCTGCATCTGCCGGTGTGGCTATGCCACCAGCCGCGAAGTTGACGACAGGCAATTTGCCCTCGTCAGCCACTCTGCAGACCAACTCATAAGGGGCACCTATCTTTTTCGCATAGCTCATTCTTTCCTCAGCAGGAAGCACGGTGAGCTGGCGGATCTCGCCCAGAATAGAACGAGCATGGCGGACGGCCTCGACCACGTCGCCCGTGCCAGCCTCACCCTTGGTGCGTATCATGGCAGCACCTTCGCCGATGCGCCTGAGCGCCTCACCAAGATTGCGCGCTCCGCACACAAAAGGAATAGTGAACTTGCTCTTGTCGATATGAAACTCCTCGTCAGCAGGCGTGAGCACTTCACTCTCATCGATGCAGTCAACGCCGAGCGCTTCAAGAATTTGCGCTTCCACAAAGTGACCGATCCGCACCTTAGCCATTACCGGAATGGTGACCGCTTCGATAATCTTGGAGATCAATTCGTGATCGATCATACGTGCAACACCGCCTGTCGCGCGGATGTCCGCGGGAACGCGCTCGAGCGCCATGACGGCCACCGCGCCCGCTTCTTCGGCAATTTTTGCTTGCTCGGGTGTCACCACATCCATGATCACTCCGCCCTTCAGCATCTGCGGCAGCGCCTTTTTCACTAATTCGCTTCCTACGCGAACGCCCGCTGCTTCCTTGTCTTTTGCTTCGATCGCCATTTCTTTCCCTCCACGCATTATTGAATGTCTCGATTTTGTAAATTCAAAGAGAACCGGATTCTTTCCCAACCTGATTGCATGAATGCAGCCGTTTCAATCAAATGCATAAACGCTCAAACATCGACTGAATCAGGCACTGATGTCAATCAAATCAACACCCCCTCACTTCGCCTTCTGCTCGGAATCCGCTCTGCATGCCTCATGCGAGAAACGCTAGCAAAATACGCCTCCACCGCTCGCCCCAGCCGTTTGATGCCTTCTTCAATGAACTCTTCGCTGTTTTGAATGAAGCAAAGACGCAAAAACTCCGGTCGATCACTATTGACGAAAAACAAATCTCCCGGCGAGAATGTAACGCCCTGCCGCTCAGCGAAAGCAAGAAGCTCACGAGCGGACAGTCTTTCAGGTAGCTTCACCCAGACAAACAAACCGCCCTGAGGCACCGTCCAACTAACACGCATGGCTCCAGAAGATTCGGAAGGCACCACCGACAGAGGCGCTACGTACTCATTGAGAGCTCGAATCATGGTTTCAAGCCGAGCGCGATAGGCGGAGCGAACGTGCTCAAGGTGGCGAGCATAAAGCCCATCCTTCAGGTAATGAGCAAGGATCACTTGAGCCATCGAGTTGGTCGACAAATCACTGGAACGTTTTGCCGCCCTCAATCTGCTCATCACTTCAGCAGGCGCCACAAGCCATCCAAGACGCAAGCCCGGGCACAGTGCCTTGGAGAAAGTGCCCTGATGAATGACTATATCCTGAGCGCCTTCGTGAGCCCTCAGTGGTGGCAAGCGCTGTCCATCATAAATCAGCTCGCCGACAAAATTGTCTTCCAAAACAGGAACCTGATGCTCTCTGACAATCTCGAGCAGTTTTTCTCGTCTTTCCGCGGAAAGAGTTGAGCCGGTTGGATTCTGGAAGGCAGGCATGACATAAAGCATCTTCGCCTTCTGGCGGTTGAGCACATTTTCAAGCACGTCGACGCGCATGCCTTCCTCATCCACAGGTATGCCAATCAATCGAGCCTGCCGCGCGCGAAAGTTGCATATCGCCCAGAAGTAGCTAGGCTCTTCCAGAAGCACAACATCACCCTCGTCGATGAGGGCATTGGATACCAGGTCGATCCCCTGCTGAGAACCGCTGACAATGAGTAATTCGTCGGCAGTGGCTTTTATGCCTTGCCTGGAAAGATAAGCAAGAACCTCGTCCCGCAGCTCGGAATTGCCTTCTGCGGGGCTGTATTCAAACATTTCTTGAACAGCGCCGCTGCTCACCATCTTTGCGACGATGCGCTGAAATTGATCGCTGGGATAGAACTCTTCCGTGGGAATGCCCCCGCCAAAAGAAATCGCGTCCACGCTCAGTCCCGTGGAAGTCGGCTGCCGCGACAAGATGCTCTCTACGGTGTCGCTTGCGCGAGAAAACTTCTCGGCCCAGACAATCGGTCGTGCCCGGGACGGCAAGAGCGTAGAAGCCGACTGCGTCGCCGACTTTGCCCTGGATGCCGAATCGCTTGTCTTTGGCGAACGGACGAACGTACCCCTGCCGACATGGCTCACAATCAGTCCTTCTTCACTCAGCTCCAGGTAAGCCCTAGACACCGTGGAACGATCGACCTTAAGCAGAGCCGCCAGCTCACGATTAGTAGGCAATTTGGAGTCGACCGGCAGTTTCCCATTGGCGATCGATTCTTTGAGGCTGCGCACTATCTGTTGATAGAGCGGCTCGCCTCTCGTTTCAGCGTCATCGACAGAAATTATATCCAGCCAATCCATACATTATTGCCTGCTAAGGAACGTTGAGTACCAGCCAATTCAACAAGCCCCAAAACCCGACTTTTCTGAAAAGGCTCTCAGGATAATTCAATTGCGCTCTTCATACTAAGAGCATATCCCAGATTGTCCGGTCAGACAATCCAGCCAATTTAGAAAATCTCTATCATTGGCTGGATTGTGCATCACAGGGTTGTCAGCCTCCGTCCGCCAGGCGACTACTGCCGATGGAGGCTGACAATCCTGCGAGCATTGGCTACTCCGGAAAAGCAGCATTCACCCAGCCCATAGAGGCTGCCAACCCCGCTGGCATTGCCTAGAGAACGCAAGTATTCGGAAGAAGCGGGCGGATAAGTGTCAGAAATACTGCAAAAATTCTGACAAAAAGGCGCTTAATCCAACCCTGGCAAGGGTTTACGGAGATGCTCCTCTTTCTCGCGCTGGGATCTGTGTCAGAAAAACTGCTGAAATTCTGACAAAACACCACAAAACGAGATGCAGTAAGTCTTTGGTCCTTTGTCAGAAAAATCGCAAAATTTCTGACACCTATCAGGGGGTCAGAAATGATCGCCTCCACCCTTTAATTTCACCAAACACCGCATCCAATGGCTAATCCATCAGGAATGCTCCGCGACCTGTTTCGCGGCTGGCAGGGCTTCAGGTTTGGCGCCCAAATCGAGCACTATAGCCAGGCTGATCAACCAGATGATGATTCCTACAACCGATGCCACTGCAAGAAAGAATGACGTGGTAAGCAATCCCAGAAAAGCGGTCAAAGTTACCGAAGCAGCCAGCGTCCATTCAGCCAATCCCAGCCAGAAGAGCCAGCGAGGGAAAGTTCGAGAAAGGAAAAGGGCTGTCGAATAGAGCGTGCCGGCCACAGCATAGAGGAGATTGGCTATAAGCAACGTCTGGCCAAGAGCCTGGTTGATGACGATCCAGCAAAGCTGAACCAGGTCCTGCTTGGCGTAAGCACCACCGGATCTGATTTGCATACTCAAATCTGAAAACGCCACCATCATGGAAACGTTCGCCTGCACATCACATACGCAGGCAATAAGGGCCAGCACAACTGCAATGCGCGCCAACAGCCGAACCCGCCGCGCAACAATGTCTGCAAGCACAAGGAAGACCAGTACTTTCGAGACTGTGGCCACACTGGAGAGAAAACATGCCACCCTCCAT
>DATNRC010000011.1:0-8591 GCA_036703705.1 Candidatus Obscuribacterales bacterium | reverse complement strand
CGTCATTTACTTAGGCGACTGGGCAAAAGGAGCTTGCTCGCCAAGTGGAAGAGCGGGCGCGCTCAGGGCGGAATCGGAAGCCGCGCCGCCGGCGGAAGGAAGCTGCGGTGTCTTAGCCGGTGCGCCGATGGGATCCATTTTCGTATTCTCGAGCGCGTCAGAGAGGCTGTTGAAGCCGGACTGCCCCAGCAAAGAGCTCGTCGTTGCGCCCTTTGCCCCCACAAATTGCTTTACAAGAGCGCTCACTCCGCTTAAATCAACGGTAGTCGTTCGATTGCCCAGAATGCCCTTTTTGGTTTTGAAGCTGTCGCCGAGTATTGTCTTGGCTTCTGTTTCCGAGCGTCCAAACCAGCCCTTTTTGCGTTTCAAGCTGTTGCCCAAAACGGCAACTTCAGTCGCTTTGCCGCCGAACAAGCCCTGTTTGCTCGAGTATTTGTCGCCAATGCGATCTTTTATCACTTTTGACTTGGTGCCGAAAAGACTGTTTTTTACTGTAATCTCTTCACCATAGCCGTCCTTGAATGTAAAACTTCCCCACTCTGCTTGCGCCGCGCCGGGCAACCCAATTAGACAAGACATTGCCATGGCGAATGCCGGAAAACTAGTCTTCTTCACAAATCACCTTTCGCCTTTCCTTGCGGATACTAAAGAGCGTCCCGGCAGTCACCTCAGCGCCGCCAAGATTCATGACATTTCCCGGCTGATCAATGTTCCCATTTCTGAAAAAAACATCGCTAAATTGGAGGACAGCCGTGTGCGCGATACAATCATGCAAAGCGTTGCCTCTTAAATCTCACCTCGCAGCAACCAACGGTGTGAAAGTCAATTTGGAAACTCTAACACAAGAACTGCTTTCGGGAAATCGACGCGCCCTGGCGCGAGCGATAAGCCTGGTGGAAGACGGCGGACCTCAGGCCGCTCGGCTGGTTAAGAAGCTTTTCAAAGAATCCGGACACGCTCATTTGATTGGTGTCACAGGGTCACCGGGTGTAGGAAAGTCGACGCTTGTCGACGCGCTGATCACTCAAATTCGCAAAGCCGGACTGAGGGTGGGCGTGCTTGCCATCGATCCTTCGAGCCCATTCACGGGCGGTGCCATTCTTGGCGATCGGATAAGGATGCAAGATCACACTCTCGATAAAAGCGTTTTTATACGATCGATGGCCAATCGCGGACACGCCGGCGGCATTGCCATGGCTACATATGATGCTGTGCGCATGCTGGAAGCATCAGGATGCGATGTGGTGATCATCGAGACAGTTGGCGTAGGGCAAAGCGAACTGGCAATCGCGCAGACTGCAGACACTACAATTCTTGTCTTGATGCCGGGATCCGGGGACGACATCCAGGCGATCAAATCCGGAATTATGGAAATTGGTGACATTTTCGTCGTCAACAAAGGTGATTTGCCGGGGGCCAACAAGACAGCCACGGATATTTCTCAGAGTCTCGAATTGACTAGCTTCACAACGAGCTGGCGCCCGCCTGTGATTGTTGCCATATCAGAAACAGGCGAAGGCGTGGACAAGATCTGGCAAGCCGTGAAAGATCATCACCAATTTCTTTCGCAATCAGGGCAACTCACCGAGCGGCGCAAACAAAAGGTGCAGGCGGAGCTTGGCGAATTGGTAGCGGAGATGGCGAGAGACAATTTGAAGGAAGTGCTGGAGAGCTGTAAAGACACCCAGGAGCTTTTGGATCAAATCGTCGAGCGCAAAGTAGATCCTCATTCGGCTGCCGAAAAGCTGGCACGCAATCTTTTCGGCGAATCGATACCAAAGGGGAAAAGAAGAAAGAAATAGGTGCCCCTGCGCTTCCAAAAAAAATCGATGATCACGGCCTGCCCGCGTCATCAAAGAGATCATCAACCAATGCACAATTCATTTGCATGCGGGGTTGTTGCGGCAATAAAATTGAGGCAATACGGCTTGGAGAAGCAAGCATGGCTCGGCGACCAACCTCAGGCAGAAACGATGGTCCCCTGCTTCACGCGGGAGACCGATTGACGCAAGCAGAGTTTCACCGTTTGTACAACCAAATGCCGGAATGCTACAGATTAGAGCTGGTCGGAGGCGTCGTCTTCGAACCGCCCCCGGCGGGATTAGACCATAGCGATATCCAGAGCTTTCTCAACGGAGCATTCTTGAGCTACGCGGGAAGAACTCCCGGCTTGCAGATGGGTGCTGACGCTACTGTGATTTTAAGCAATGAGGATGAGATACAGCCGGATATTTTCTTGAGAATTCTTCCGCAATACGGTGGACAGTCCGGCAACACTGTAGAGAAGAGAATAGGGTCAAGGCAGTTTGGCACACGATACATTAAGGGAGCGCCAGAGTTACTGGCAGAAGTATCTCACACCACTAAGACAATCGATTTGCACCGGAAAAAGGAGCGCTATCTCTTCGGCGGCGTTTTGGAGTACGCAGTGGTCTGTCTTGATCCGCATAAGATTTTTTGGTTCGATCTTAAGAATCATATCCAGTTGAAAGCAAGCAAAGACAGCATATGGCGCTCGGTGTTTTTTCCCGGACTATGGATCAACGGCAAGGCTGTTTTTGAAGGAAACTACCAGCTCCTGATGGACACAATCGATGCTGGCATGGCGACCGTGGAGTACGCGCAATTCCGTGAGAGCCTAGCCAAGCGGCTCGGCTCAGCGACTCAGTAAAAGCTGCGGCAAATGCCAACGTTTTGCTGCCGGACACGAATTGTCACTGCCCATGCCGCGCCTTTTTGTCGCCAGAAGGACAACGACAGTAATCCTCTGTCCCGACGATGAGAGCGTAACGCCATTCACCACAGCCGCCATCCGGTGCCTACGTATTTCCCCGCCCTCCTACGTGAACTCCCCAATGACATGTTCGCCCCCGTCGAGCATGATGAAGGCTCACCCTGGTTTTCTAGAACCGTAACGGCGCGCAAGCGCTCTTCCCCTGTATCCGGAGTTATTGACCATGACAAGACATGAGTTTGTTGAAGGTGCAAACAATGGCGATCTCGACCCCTCGCAGGATTCGCCTTTACACGACCAGATGCGTATCGAGCATGCCCAGCAGCTGTTGCACTGGGGAAAGAACAATTTCGGTCGCTATGACTTTGATGATGTGAACAACAGGCTGGATCGCGGTGAAATCTACCGCGGCATGAGCACCACGCAAAGTCGCCGGGACTACGACATGCTGCTGTATCTGTACAACAACTATGAGCGGCTCAAAGAGCAGAACACTGGTCTTTTCGGTCATAAGGACTCCATATCGATTGGCGACCTGGAGAAGCATCTGGAAATTCAGCAAGAGAACGCGCAGAAGAATGCCGAAGCGCGAGCCGCAGCAGCCAAGCTCGCTTCAGAGCAGGCGCAATCACGCGCCTTCATGCAACAGCTCTTAGCCACCGAAAGCGGCACGCCCAATGAGTCTCTCTTCCGCGTGCTCGATGGAATCAAGGGCGGCAAATACGACAACAAGGTGAGCAAGGGCGATTGCGAGCGCTTCCTCGAGGAATATGACAGGCGCTCTCGCCACGCCGATCTGGGAGCCGGGCATTTCACGCCTGAGAACAGAGCCTATGTGCAAGACCTGGTCGACAATTGGGACAGCCCGGCAGTAAGACGCCTGCGCGGCACGTGGACAACCACAGATCGCGACGGGCGCACGGAAGAGCACGCCAATCGCACAATCACCGCCGACAGCTTGCGCGAAGCAGCCGGCATCAGCAAAGAAGCCGATCTCTTCGGACCGTTCATCGCCAGACGCGAGCAGCCTGTGGTTGCCGAAGAGCCGGTAGTGAAACCGGAGCTTAACCTCTTCATCGAATCCGACCAGCGCGCCACCAATCCAGAACCGATCAGACCGGCCAAGCCATCGCCGGAAGAAATCGCCGAAATGCGGAAGAGTTTCGAAAATCAAGTAAACAGCATCGCCAATGAGGCCGCTATTTATGTCGTAAAGCCGGGACAGGGATTCGATCGGGTCGCTCGCGATGTCCTGCGCGCCGACACCGGACTTAAACAGCCGCCAGAAAGACAAGTCGTTCGCTACTCAGACGAGATCGCGAAGATGAATGGCTGGACCGGGCGTCTCGACACCAGCAAGATGTTGCAGAAACACCAGCCGATAAGAGTTCGCAGCGCCGAATGGGTTAAGTCGCAAGTCGATTTAGCGCTTGCGCAATTCGACGCGAAATATGCGCCGAAGGAGAAATAAAGCGAAAAGAGTCACTCGTGGAATTCAGGAGCGCAGCGGCATGCCCGCTGCGCTTTGTTTTGCCACTCAAAATCTACGATGAAAAAGATAAGCGGGCACGCAGCAGATGTTAGCCAAAAGTCAAATGGTCTGAAAAGCTAGTCCGTTCACTTCAAGCGCAGCGAAAGGCATCGACAAGGACATGCACAGGCGATTGAACGAATATGGCGGCTGTTGGAAGAATGAGTATCACAATTGCTGACAGCCCGCAAAGACCTTATGTCAGCGAAACACCGCCGTCTACGGTCATCTCAACTCCTGTCAGCCATTCATTTTCGGGATTGGCTAAAAACACAATGGCGCGAGCGACGTCCTCCGGAGTGCCGACGCGACCTGCCGGATAGCGCTTGCTTGCGCGCTCCAACGTGGCGTCCAAATCCTCATCTCCGAATACTTCACCGACCATGCCGGTTCTCACAAGCGAAGGCAAGACGACGTTGCATCTTATCTTGTGTTGGGCCAGCTCCACGGCAAGCGCCTGGGTAAGGGAAACAATCGCCCCTTTCGATGCTGAGTATGCTGCTGTTGGGAAGTTGGCAAACGAGCGTTTTGCCAAAAGCGATGAAACATTGACAATCGCTCCACCTCCGGAGGCAATCATCGCCCGGGCTCCGAATTTGCACATAAACCAGGTGCCTTTGAGATTGACATTCAGCGTGTAGTCAAATTCCTCCTCCAGCATCTCCAAAATTGAGCCCTTGCGGAAGACTCCGGCACTGTTGACAAGAATATTCAACGCACCAAATGCGGTGACAGTGTCGCGCACCAATTTATTGGCATAACCTTCGCTCGACACATCTCCACTGACCATCCGCAAGCGATCATCGCCCATACCAAGCTCATCCACAGCGCGCTGCAACTTGCCTTTGTCGCGCCCGACAATCATGACGTTCGCACCCTGGTCGAGCAAAAGGCGAGCGGTTGCCAGCCCTATGCCGGAGCCGCCACCAGTAACCAACGCCGTCAGTCCCTTCATTGCTCCTCCCACCTGATCATGGATCATCAAACTGCATGCTCAAACTCTTGAAAGCGTGTTTCCTGGACGCACAGCCGGCATTGCATGCAGCGCCTCCAGATCACGGACGGCAATCAAATTTTCGTAGCCTCGGGCAAAGATTGCTGGCCTCGTGTGTCCCTGCTGTGCTCATTTCCCGTTGTCAGCGCTCGCTCTATTTTTGCTGCGCCAGAGATAATACGCCGGCAGACCGGACAGAATGATGAGCAGCCCGGCACCGCTGAATTTGGGCGACAGCCATATTTGACCAACCATAATGGCCGACGCGGCAATTATATAGAAAAGAGGCATGAGAGGATATGCAAATACTTTGTATGGACGCTCGATATCTTTTCTCGTTCTGCGCAATATCATCAATCCGGCGACCGTCAAAACGTAAAAGAGCAAAGCAGCAAAGACAACATATTCCAATAACTGGCTGTATGTGCCTGACGTTGCCAGAAGACATGCCCACACTCCCTGCAAAACAAGACCGAATATCGGGACGTGCGTCACATGATTGAGCTCACCCGCTGATTTGAAGAACAAGCCGTCCTTCGCCATTGCGTAATACGCTCGTGGCCCCGCCAAAATCAATCCATTCAAGCAACCGAATGTGGAAATCATGATTGCTCCCGCCATGATGAACTCACCGGCTGAGCCAAATATGATTTGAGCGGCTGCTGTTCCTACTCGATCCTCGGTGGCGAATTGAATCCCTCTTTCCACTACAGTGGTGCCGGCAGCGCTGCCGTGAAGGGGAAGGAGAAAGAGATATATAAAGTTGGTGAGCACATACAACAATCCGACCAGCAAGGTGCCAAGGGCAAGGCTTCTGGGAAGAGTCCTTTCCGCATCCTTTACTTCCTCACCGGCGAAAGTGATGTTATTCCAGGCGTCGCTGCTGAATAGAGGTCCTACCATGGCAAGCGACAAAACCGCCAGAAGGCGAATGCCGTCCAGGGGAGCGCCTGACAAATCTTGCGCTGGCCAGAAATTGGCAAAATTGACATTGGCACCAAAATATTTGTTGACGCTGGCAATACCGAGGATGATAAGGAGAGCGAGCGCTCCTACTTTCGTCGCCGTAAACACTGTCTGGATCATTTTGGCGGTGTGTATGCCGCGGCAATTGACGGCAGTCAAGAACGCGATCAAAATTACTGCAACCAATTGCAGTGCCGTGAATTTCCAGAAACCAACATCAATGAATACTGTTTTCATGGAGATGACAGGCACGAAAACGCCGAGAAATTTGGCGAACGCCACACCGACTGCGGCAATAGTGCCGCTTTGAATGACCATGAAAAGAGTCCATCCATATAAAAAGCCGGCAAGCGATCCGTACGATTCGCGCAGAAATACATATTGACCGCCCGCATGCGGATACATAGCAGATAGCTCGCTATAACAAAGAGCTGCCGCAATGGTGAGCACTGCAGCAAAGAGCCATGCCAAGATCAACCATCCGGGAGAGCCCAGTTGCCGAGCGGTCTCCGCCGACACGATGAAAATGCCGGAGCCGATCATGGAGCCGACGACGACTGCAGTTGCATCCACAAGGCTCATGGCGCGAGTGAATTGAACCTTTTTATGCTGTTGGTCTTGCGAAAGTTCCGTGGACATATCTACCTGGCTCCTCAAGAGCTAATAACGCAATCTCTAAATACTCTTATCTTTGCGCAATACAGCATGGTGTCGGAAATAGCCAAATCCTTACTCTAATGTCATCAAAGAAATTGGCTGTTGTATATGCAGTCACTATCTCGATTGGCTTGACGTGCGGATTTCCAGCCCATACGATTTGTTAAGGTGAGTCAACTTTGAGCGGTTCGCCGACTATACAAGATTCTGGACACAGTGTGAATTCGCATGTCTAAAATAGCTATCATTAGTCAACCTGATCAAGGCGTCCTCATTGATGTCGGCGGCTGCACAACAATGCAGGAAGCTGTCAATCATTTGAGCTCGACCTTGCAAGTTTCCAGTCAGTTCTGGAAAGGTGTCAACGTTGCTCTGAATTTGGGCGAGCTGGAGCTCACTGCACCGCAAGTTTCTCATATCCTGGCTCTGGCAAAGGGTGTCGGTGTCTATCCAGCGCAGGTCTACGCGGAAAATCATCTCACTCGCCATGCGCTCGCCGAGCACAACATTCAGCTTGGTGAGGGCAAGCCTATGACACTACCGGCGATGACAATATGCGTGCCGGAAAAAGAAGAGCCATTCGAGGAAGAAGAATTTTTCGAAGAAGAGCCGCCAGACAGTCAGGAGCAGGACGTTTCCATTTTCTATGAAACGCAGGAGATTGAAGAAGAAAACCAGGTGAATGCTCCTCCTGACAAAGGATCATTCGATGCATCTCCTGATGATGCGCCCGCACGCCTTGCCGCAGCGAATAGAGAGGCACCGGCGGTGAGAGCGCCGCAACAGCCGACAGTTCTCTATCTCAAACAGACACTGCGTTCCGGCCAGACGGTGAGCCATAGAGGACATCTGGTGATCGTCGGCGATGTCAATCCGGGGGCCGAAGTTATGGCCGAAGGAGACATCACAGTCTGGGGCGCCCTGCGCGGCATCGCCCATGCAGGAATTACGGGCAATGCGCGCTCGGAGATTCGCGCCTTGAAGCTGCAGCCGATTCAAATTCGCATAGCCAATGCCATTGCCAGATCGCCGGACCGCCCGCGAATCAATTTCGATTCCAGCGCCGGTCCGGAAACTGCGCGTGTAGTGGATGGAAAAATAAAAGTCTTTCGTTTCAACCTTTCGTAGCTTGTTATCTGGGAAACCAGCGAGAGTCATTCCAACAAACTTAAGCCAAACGGGTAAGCAGAATGAGTGGTCGAGTAATAGTAATCACCTCGGGAAAAGGCGGAGTCGGCAAAACAACGGCTTCGGCAAACATAGGCGTGGCGCTTGCCAATACGGGTGCCAGCGTCTGTCTTGTTGATATGGATATCGGGCTCAGAAACCTGGACATCCTTATGGGCCTCGAAAATAGGGTCGTGTACAATCTCGTCGATGTTGTTGAAGAGCGTTGCAAGCTCAGGCAAGCACTCGTAAAAGACAAACGTCTTCCCAACCTCAGTCTCTTGCCTGCCGCCCAGACCCGCGACAAGACGGCTGTCAACTCCGAGCAGATGAAAAAGCTGTGCGCAGAATTGAAAGGCATGTTCGAATTCGTGTTGGTTGATTCACCGGCCGGAATTGAGAGCGGCTTTCAAAATGCCGTCGCTGGAGCCGAGGAAGCAATCGTCATCACCACTCCGGAAATGTCGGCGGTCAGAGACGCGGATCGCATCATCGGGCTTCTGGAAGCTCGCAAAGACGAGATTTCCGACTACCGGCTCGTG
>DATNRC010000010.1:0-5019 GCA_036703705.1 Candidatus Obscuribacterales bacterium | reverse complement strand
TCTTCCATATATCCTCTTTGCAGCAAGGCCGGCCGTGCGTCTGATGAATAGCACTTCTGACCAAGAAGCTTAACAGTGAAGAGGACTTCTGAAATAAAAGCGATTGTCATGTATTAAGAGTCGGCTGCACGACGCCCGTATCATCACGTCGGCTGTGCAGACGACTTCTGAAATCGACATCAATTTTGCTCATTTCTCCGGATCAAATGTCGCCAGTATTCGAATTACTGAAGTTCGCCCAATTCCGAGACGCCGAGCGATTTCTGCTTTCGTATATCCGCTCTCGAAGAGCTTTTTGACCTTTGCCGACTTGAGTGCGGCAGACTTTGGCCGTCCGTGTGGGCGTCCCTTGCTTCGCGATTGTTTGATACCTGCTTTTACCCGTTCTCTGAGAATCTCCCGTTCGAACTCGGCAAAGACGGCAAGCATGCCTGCCATGGCGCGGCCTGTCGAAGTCGTTAGATCAATCGCCTCTGTGATGGATACAAAACCCACTTCGAGTTCCGACAGTTCTTGCAGCGTGGAAACAAGATCGTGAAGTGACCGTCCCCAGCGATCTAGCTTCCAGACAACTATTGTGTCGATTTCTCTACGCTGGGCTGCCCGCATCAGCCGCTCTCTACCCTTTCGATCGCGGACGCCAGAACCAATGTCATCAACTTCGAGCGCGGCTTTCCATTTCCGAGCTCGCAAATAGTCTCGAATTGCCTTCAGCTGAAGAGGCAGCGTTTGCTGATCTGCGGTTGAAACACGGATGTATATGCTGGCGCGCAACTCTGTATGTGCCTCAGGTGTCCAAAAATCTTATTAGAAAACTCTAGCTCAATCCGCATGAATTGAGGCTTTCAAAAAATGAATTTATGGTGTCCAATAACTATAGTTATTGGACACTCGCTGGACAAAAATTTGACGCCAGAAGAAATCGCACTTGAGCGCTATCAGATTATTCGTCCATGCATCATGGATGGCGCTAACAAGGAGGAGGTTGCGGCGGCTGCAGGCGTGACCTCACGTACAATTCGTCTCTGGATTCAGCAATTCGACCGTGATGGCCTGGCAGGAATCACGCCACGTCCGAGGCGTGATCGAGGCGCGAGGCGAGCCGTTGAACCCGAACTGGCGCGGGTCATTGAAGGACTTTGTTTGCGAAAGCCACCTTTGCCAATTG
The DNA here is from genome assembly GCA_036703705.1 of Candidatus Obscuribacterales bacterium. Taxonomy (GTDB): domain Bacteria; phylum Cyanobacteriota; class Vampirovibrionia; order Obscuribacterales; family Obscuribacteraceae; genus DATNRC01. Next base: position 3,851 of record DATNRC010000010.1, on the reverse strand, counting down.
CTGCGGTTCACCGGGCAGTTCAAGAGCTTTGTAAACGAAACCAGTGGCGAATGCCAAGTTATGATGTGGTGCATGATATCTCATCCCGAATCGCGCGAGACATGAAGGTCCTAGCGCACGACGGACAAGGCGCTTATGAGCAGGCGTTTGAGCTGTTGCATCGGTACGAGGCAGACGCTCCAAACGAAATGTGGCAAGCCGATCATGCCCAATTGGACATATTGGTCCTGGACTCTTCAGGACGCAGGGCAAAACCGTGGCTGACGGTCATACTGGATGATTTCAGCCGCGCTATTGCCGGCTATTACCTGGCTATGGAGCCTCCTTCATCAATGAGGGTCGCGCTCGCACTTCGTCAGGCGATTTGGCGGAAGGACGATCAGTCCTGGACAGTTTGCGGCGTCCCGGACAAGCTGTATTCAGATCGCGGCAGTGACTTTATGTCCCGACATATCGACCAGGTAGCCATAGAGCTAAAGTTCGAACTCCTTCAGACGTTGCCGCGCAAACCAAAGGGAAAAGGCAAGGTTGAGAGATTCTTTGAAACGGTTGAACAGTTATTCCTGACTGGTCAGCCTGGATATTCACCGGCGGGAACTAGTCATACTGATGCAGTTCTCGCGCTGGAGGAGCTGGACAAGCGCTTTCAAGAGTGGTTACTGCAAGGCTATCAGCAGCGACAACATTCGGAGACTGGAGAGACTCCGAAACATCGATGGGAAGCCAATGCATTCCTACCGCGTCTGCCGGAGTCGAAGGACGAACTCGATGTCTTACTGACCACTGTAGCGAAGCCAAGACTCGTTCACCGAGATGGCATAAGGTTTCAGGGATTTCGCTACTTTGATGTTGATCTTGCCGGTTTCGTGGGCGAAGAAGTAACTGTTAGGTACGACCCGCGAGACCTGACGCACATCCTCGTCTATTCCAATGACTCGCTTGTATGTCGCGCTGTTTGCTTCGAGTTGTCGGGCACAAAGGTGTCCCTAAAGGAAGTAATTCGAGCCCGCAATGCTCGGCGTCGGGAGGTGAAAGAAGGCTTGAATGACCTGCTTGAGCTTGCCAACAAACATGTCCCCGTGGAAAGGCCGCTGCCTGAAACTCCGGTCGAGAGCCAGTTACCGAGTTATCCGAAGAAGAAAATCAAGAGGTTTGCATGCGATGACGATTGACTGTTCCACCCGATTTTTGATCACCAAGCAATATCGCCGATTTGCGGAAATTTGCAACAGGAGCCAAAGGGAACAAGTGCTTTCCTTGGTTTTCGGCAAGACCGGATTGGGTAAGACCAGATCGGCAATGCATTACTCGCAATGGAACGTCATTGAACCATTGCTAGGAAAGCCGCTGGCGGCCAGAAATGTGCCGCGCTCTCTAGTGGGCTGCACCACCGCTGTCTTTACTCCTGATGTGCGCATTACACCCAAGAAACTTCAGTCTGGCATTGGACTTCTGAGGAATCGATTTGATGAGCTGATGGACCAGGCAAATCTCTGGTATTCCACAGAGATAGGCATTCCGTATCCACAACAGCACCTCAGGCTCTTGATCATCGACGAGGCGGACCGACTGAGCTTCTCCTCTTTTGAATGGCTTCGAGATCTCCACGACCGAACAAACATGAGCATTCTCTTGCTGGGATCCGCCGGCATGGAGCGAAGACTCCTTCGCACCTCATACCTCCAATTCTATTCGCGGCTCAATTTCATTCATGAAATGACGAGCCTCAATTCGGCTGAGATGCGGACATTCATCCATGAGAAGTGGCAAGAACTGCGCCTCCCTTGCTCGGAGGATGACGCGCTATCAGCTGCGATCATGCGAATAGCCGACGGCAACTTCCGTCGATTGCATCGGATATTTGTCGAAATCGAACGCCTGCAGCGCCTGAACAGATTGCCGCAGATAACGCTGGAGCTGATTGACGCAGCACGACAGGGATTGTTGCTCGGCACCCCCCAACACTCTTGATGGAAAAAGTATTCGCCAAATCAGAAATTTAATTCGCCAAGAATCCGGAAAAATAATTCGCCAATTCACAATATGGGTTTCGAATGCGACATACAATAGTAGAACAATCGTCAAGGGTTAAAGGTAAAGGTTAAGGGTTAGGCTAAGGCTAAGGCTAAGGTTAAGGGTTGAGCCTTGAGGTTAAAGGTTGAGGGTTGAGGAAGAAAGCAGAGGGAAACCGGCATGAGAGCCGGCTTCCCTTGCTGGAGGGGGATGCTCCGGAGTCAGCGACCAAAGGCTCACTGTTCCTCGTACGCTTCTGACCGTCTTTTGAACTTGCTGCCGATGCGCGCTACTTCAGGAGCGAGCGCAGGTCAGGAGCGGCCGCAGGTCACGAACGAGCGCAGGTCAGGAGCGGCCGCAGGTCAGGAGCGAGCGCAGGTCAGGAGCGAGCGCAGGTCAGGCAAATCTTCGAAGCTGTCCACCTTGAGGTCGGCTTCGCCGTGATTCTGTCCCGCTGTCGATGGACAAGGCACGGCGATGCAGCGCATTTTGGCCGCCTTTGCCGCCAGGACACCGTTGCGGCTGTCTTCGAAGACCAAGCAGCGACGAGGGTCTGCTCCCAGACGCCGAGCAGCAAGCAAGAAGACATCGGGATGCGGCTTGCTGTTGGACACTTCTTCCCCGGAGGCGATGACGTCGAAGTAGTGCTTGATCCCGAGACAATCGAGAACTGCGTGAATGCCGTCGAGCATCGCCGATGATGCTACAGCCATTCGCAGTCCCATATCCTTGATGGTCTCGAGAGTCTGGAGCACGCCCGGTCTTAACACAGACTTCTCCCTGGCGATAAGCACGAACTCCTTTTCTTTGGCGGCGATCAGATCGCGCGCGGAGAGAGGCAGATTGTGCTTCTGGATGAGATAGGCGGCAATTGCCATGTCTGTGGCGCCGGTGAACTGATCGTACTCGGCCTCCGTAAACACTGCCTTCCAGGCGGCGATCACTTTCTGGTAAGCCTGATGATGCAGCGGCTCCGAATCGGTGAGCGTGCCGTCCATGTCGAAGATGACAGCGTCCAGAGCCGTTCTCCGTTGGGCGAAGCGAACCTTTGCCTCGACGGCGAAGGATGCCGCCATGTAATAGAGGGGGAAGAAGAGTGACACCAGGCTCAGTGTCTTGATGTCACCGCCCGCTCCCATGCGCATGACAATCCACACAAGAAGAGCGCACCACACAACCGACAGAACGTTCGTTACCAGATTGAGCGTTCCGCCCTGCGACGGGTAAAGGTAACGCGTGGGCACGAAGGTGAGGAGCGCAAGCCCAAGCACGATCGCGGCGCAGACGGCTGGCGGCGCCGGCAGGACGTAGAGGTAAAACGCTACCACGTTCCAGTACGAAGGAAAGCCAAGGAAGTAGCCGTCGTCGGTCTTGGCTTTCGTCTGGCAGAAGCCGTAGGCGCTGGCCATGAGCGCCGGGATGAGGCACAGAGCCCATTCGCCCGGCAGAATTCCCGCGCGCCATACGAGCAGGAGCGGCAGCGACGTGTAGGTCTGAAAGTCGATGATGTCATCGAGCCTGCGCCCGTCGAAGCCAGGCAGAACCTCTTTTACCTTGAGCGCGCGGGCCATGGTGCCGTCGGTGGCGTCGATAAGCGTGGCGACGAACATGGCAATGAAAGCCCATTTGAGAGCTTCCGGGCTGCCGTCGACGATCAGCAGCGCCATGGCGGCGGCACAAATCAAGCCCAAACCAGTGTAGAAGTGGACGCCCCAGGAGAGGGCTTTTCTCAGAGGAGAGTGTGTTACCATGATTGCTCCCTGGCGAAATCGCGCACGCACGCTGTGCGGGTTTGTCTCTTGCGATTCGCATTTGAGGGCACCGAGTCTTAAGAGCCG
>DATNRC010000009.1:0-4797 GCA_036703705.1 Candidatus Obscuribacterales bacterium | reverse complement strand
CGCTCATTGCCGGATCGTGACTGGCTTCACAAGCCGCCGCTTGCCCGTTGCCCTCATCCGGGGAGGCTCCGTTGTCGTGAAAAGCTCGATAGTCGGAGCCGTGCGTGCCATTGCCCGGCTCACCATTGGCAGCTGGCGCTGCGTGCAGGGCGTCCGCGCCCTCCAGAGGCAACGGCAATTGGGGGGCTGGCATTGGCGCGGGGATCTGGCCCTCATGGTCCGGCGAGTGGATTGGATGAGGCGGCTCGGCGGCATATCCCGGCAATGCGCTTGACGCGTTTGTTAATGGATTGAGCGCATAAAGATGAGCGGATGGGGGCTGCATCAACGAATTGAATGGCACGAAACCGTTTGCGCTTTGAGCAAACGCGGGCGGCAGACCGGGCAATTGATTGCTGCCGGCGCCCTGCTTGGCGCTGAAGTAAGCAAGCATCACCTGCTGCTGCGTGACCAGGAAGCTGTTGGTCATCTCGAGCATCGTCTTCTGAAAATGCAACATGACCTGATCGATGTTGTTTGCGCCCGCAACCATCTGTGGTGCCGGATTGATTGCCGGGACCGGCATTGCCGCTGCCGTCATTCCTTGAGGGGGCTCAGCCGGCACTGACGAATTCGTGGTGGCGAACACTGTAGTCTTTTGTTGGTGTGGCATGGATGCCGCATTGTTTGTGCCGGGAGCTGCATTGCTTGTGCCGGGAGCTGCGGGCGCTTTGACTGTGGCATTAAGGGAAGTGTTAGCACTCATCCGCGTCGTGAATTCCTTTTTGTCGGGGGCTGCCGGATTTTGCCTGGATTGCGCAGCCGCGCTCGAAGCGGGGGCCGCTGTTTGTTGCGCCATTGAAGCGCTGGAAACTTGCGTCTGGCTTGCCGGCTTGGCAGCGGCATTGATAGCCGGTCCTGCATCCGGACGCCAGATTTGCGTGCTGTTGACGTGGTATATGAGCTTCTTCTGCTTGCTTAGTTGAGCTGCTTGTGCGGCATCTGCTGCCTGTGCGTATTCGAGGCGCTCGTCGAAAAGAGGTCTCAGGTCGAACGGAACGCCGTGGGCGGCCAATTGAGCGAGAGCGAAGAGGAGCTGCGTGGTGCCGGGACGCCCTGAGCGATCCAGCGCCACGGCAAGATGCGGCTTATCAGCCAGGATGGAGTCGACCAGATTGGTGAGCACCGAGCCGGGGCCGACCTCGATGAAGAAGTAGGCGCCGTCCTCATGCATGCGCCGGATTTCCGTCACGAAATCGACAGGCTTGACGATGTGCTCAGTGAGCTTTTCCACAACCTCGTCGGGAGCATTCGGATAGACCGAGGCGTCGGTGTTGGAATAGGTGGGAATGCATGCAGAGGAGATGCGCAGGGACTTGAGCGCCTTGCGCAGGGGCTCCTTTGCGTGAGCCATGTGCTCGGAGTGAAATGCCTGTGAAACTGGTATTGTGCGGGCGGCAATTTTTTCCTGCTTGAGAGCGGAGAGCGCCGACTCGACGGAATTGGCATCGCCGGAGATGACGCATTGATTGGGCGAGTTGATATTGGCGAGGGTAATACCACGCATGGTGCGAAGCAAAGATTGCACCTGCTCGGCATCACCGCTGACGGCCGCCATTGTTCCGCTTTCGCCTTCTTTGCCTTTGGCGAAAAGTCGTCCCCTGATTTCCGAGATGCGGTAAAGATCTTCCTCTGAGAACACGCCTGCTGCCGCGAGCGCTGCATATTCGCCATAACTGTGTCCGGCCAGGAAATCGGGCTTGAGATTGACAAGAGAGACAAGCCTGAGCATAGCCATGTCCGCGGCACCCATTGCCGGCTGCGCGATATGGGTGTTGGTCAATTCTTCCTGGCGCGCTTTTTCTTCATCTTTAGAGAAGGCGGGCGGCGGGAAAATGTACGAGCTCAACTTACGCGGCAGGATGCCGTCCAGAGTCTCGTCGGCCTTCTCGAATGTGCGCCTTACAATCGGCAAAGCGAGCGACAAGTCGCGCAGCATGTTTATCTGCTGCGAGCCCTGCCCGGGGAAAAGGAATGCCGCTTTTCGCTTCTGCGCCGGAGCCTCCGTCAGGTCGACAAAGTAGATGCCGCGCGGATCTTTGATTTCACTTCTTGTGCCGTCGATTAAGTCGCTCTGGGCGCGCTTCAGTTTATCAATCAGATCGTCGGCGTTGCTCGCCACAATCGCCAGGCAAAGCTCATTAGTGTGGGCGGCGGGCTTCAAATTGTGATTGAAAGCAAAACGCGTGAATTCTCTTTCGCTTGCCTTCTCGAGATTGCGCCTGACAGCTTCTATGAGCGCCTGAACCGATTTGATTATTTCCTGTCGTGTCCTGCCTTTGAGAAGGAAGAGCTCCGACGGCCAATGCATCACGGCCGGCTTCTCCACCGGCGCGCCCACTGGCTCGTACTCCTCGAGGACGGTGTGGAAGTTTGTGCCGCCGAATCCGAAGGCGCTCACGCCGGCGCGACGCGGATAACCGGCTTTTGAAGAGGAATGGAGCCAGGGGCGTGTCTCACTGCTGATGTAGAAGGGGCTGTTTGCAAAATCGCAGGCGGGGTTTGGCGTTGTAACGCCGATTGTGGGCGGCAGAACTTTATGATGCAGCGCTTTAGCGACTTTGATAAGCGAGGCGAGCCCGGCAGCAGCTTTTGTGTGACCGATCATCGTCTTTACCGAGCCTACCGCGCACTCTTGGCGCGCTGCTCCGGCGCCGTCAAACACCTGCCTGAGGGCCTCGATTTCTGCTTTGTCACCAGCTACGGTGCCGGTGCCGTGGGCTTCGACAAGTCCGACAGTGGCGGGATTGATGCCGGCATCAGCATATGCTCTTCGCAAAGCGAGCATCTGTCCCTGCGGGCGTGGCGCCGTGAGGCTCAAGTCTCGACCGTCGCTCGAACCGCCGACCCCGGCAATGACGGCATAAATCTTGTCGCCGTCGCGCTCGGCGTCGGTGAGACGCTTGAGGATGACCATCGCCAGACCTTCGCTTATCACGATACCGTCGGCTGAGGCATCGAATGTGCGGCACTTTCCGCCCTTCGAGAAGGCATGGACCTTGCTGAAGCTGAGGTAATCGCTCGGCTGGTTATGGGTGTCAATCGCGCCCAGAATGACGAAATCGCTGTTGCCCGAGCGCAGCTCGCCGACGGCGGTGTGAAGGGCTGCCAGAGAAGAGGCGCAGGCGGCGTCGATTGAGAAGTTGAGACCGCCAAGGTCGAAACGATTGGCGATTCGTCCTGCCGCGACGTTGCCCAGATAGCCGGGGAACGAATCTTCAGTCCATTCGGGCAGGGCATCCTCAATCTGCTTTTTGGCCGCCGGATCAAGCTGAGCCAGCTTCCATCCCAGCATGGAGCGCAGGGAGTACAAAGCGGTCATGGGGCCGTGTCCGGCATTGGCTAAAACGACTGAAGTCCTTTCGCGCGGAAATGGGCGCTTGCCGTAGCCGGCATCGTTCAATGCCCGGTCGGTGAGCTCCAGAAGCAAGAGCTGCATCGGATCTATGGAAGCCAGGCTGCTCGGCGGAATGCCGTATTTGGCCGGCTCGAATTGGATGTGATCGATGAAGCCGCCCCACTTGGAATAGATTTTGTCCCGGGCGAGCGGATTCTCGTCATAATATTCGCGCCAGTCCCACTGTTCAGGCGGAATTTCAATGATGGCGTCGACTTTGTTGAGAATATTCTGCCAGTAAGACTCGACATCGGCCGCCTTCGGGAAAATGCAGGACATGCCGACGATGGCGATGTCGTTTTCGCGCTTGCGCCCGGGCGCGCTTGTCGCTGCCTTAGATGTTGCCGCCTTATCTGGTGCAGCCGGCTTCTCTCCTTCAAGCTCTCTTTTCCTGGAAGACACTTTGCCTGCGCTTGCTTTGCCGGTTTTTTTCGCGCCTGCCCTTCCAGCCGCCGCACCATTGACGGTGGCGGCTGAGTCTCTCTCTCCTGCGCCCGGCAAAACTGCCGCGGTGCTCTCATCGTCCTCGCGGCAAGCGGCTTCCTGCAAATGGTTCAGGCTGCCGTCGGAGACATTCTTATGCAGCTCGGCGATTGTGATCACCTTATTATGCAGCGAGGCAATCTGACCGATCATATACATGCCGTCGGCCCACTGCTTTTCATCGGGCAGGGCGACGAGCTTGCTTTCTTTTGCTTTGTTGTTGCTTATGCCAAGCTCCGCCAGAATCTCCGAGCCGGAAGTTGAGGAGCCGTCCGCGCGAGCCACGCCTTTGCTTGCGATGCGCAGGCGACCGAGATTCATCAGCTCCAGCTCTTCTCTTATCTCGTCCCGGCTCTTTTGGGCGCGGAGCAGACTCCGGTGTTTGTCGTCGAAAGTCTTCTTGTACGGCGAGTCGATGCAGCGAATCGCGTGCCCTGGCCCTGTTTCGAGAAGCACGGTCTCTTCGCATTTGACGGCAGCTTCCTGAAAGCGCTTGACGATGGCGCCCGTGGTGACGGCTTCTTCCGTAAACAAATAGGCCGTGCCGATGAGAACGCCGACGTTGATGCCGCGCTGGGCGAGCGGCGCCACCATGGCCTGCACCATGGCGGCGGACAGGGCGTCGTGAATGCCGCCGGCGAAAAGGATGTGGTATTGAGACGCATCCTCGCGAGGGCTGAGACTGGAGAGAATGGTGGCGATCATCTGCTCCCAGAGGACGAAACTCGAGCGCGGGCCCACGTGCCCGCCGCATTCGCGCCCTTCAAAAATGAAGCGCCGGGCGCCCATTTCGATAAAGGATGAGAGCAGAAGCGGCGAAGGAACATGGAGGTATGTCTTGATGCCAAGCGCTTCCAGCGCTTTGGCCTGATCGGGGC
>DATNRC010000008.1:0-7396 GCA_036703705.1 Candidatus Obscuribacterales bacterium | reverse complement strand
GTTTGCTTGCTTCGTCGAAGTAGATTTCCGTCGCCGATTCGAAGCCTGTTCCGAAATCTTGCACGGTCGTAGTCCCACTGGCCAACAAGTTTTCGAAGTAGTGATTAATAGCTTCCCGTGCATACGCGGGGTCTTTGAATTTGATCTCTTCAGGGAAAATCCACTGCAGAAGCCAGGGCAGGAGCTGCTCTCCGTAGGCGCCGAGCACGCGGGTTTGGCCGACGTGAATATTGCCGTCGATAAAGCCTGGAGTGATAATGCGATTTTTGTATGTCGTGACTTTGAGACCAGGATATTTGGCCGCAATCTCAGAGTAATTTCCGACATCTTTCACTTTGCCATCGGCAAAGACGAGCAAGCCATCCGAGAAGAAACGAGCCGCATCATCTTAATGGCCCGGATATTTCCAGGGATCGTCCTCAAAATCCAAAATGGATGCCCGCACGCCCTCCAGATTGCCGGCGGCAACGGATGGCAGCGCAAAGTTCGCAGCTGCAATCAAAAGGGTCAGAGCGATTGCACATGCTCTTTGTACCCACCCAGATTTCATGTTCTTCCTCCCATTAGCGTAATTCATGCCCGCGCATGAACTGAGAATTGTAACCCTCCAATTCATAGCTTGCGGGCTCAAGCACATTAATTACGCGGTGATGCATCTTGTCGACCCGGACATTGAGAGCCGGATGCCACCACAATCGAATTTGACTCCACATATGGTTAGTGCTCGCTGTTTTAACAGAGATTACGAAACTGCCCCAAGTCAAGGTCTCACAACACCGGCCCGCGCGTCACGATGATGTCACGCTGATGGTGTTTGTTTAGATAGGCTCATTGCGCCCCCCGACCCTCGCCCACCCACCGCAAATTAAGACTCGATGGCAGCCAAAGGTCCTATGGATCACACCGATCTTGCAATAAGAGATGAGAGCCCGGATCGCACATCAGCACGCCTGGCAGAATGCAGCTACGGCATAGCCAGAGAATGTTGCCCCTGCCGCGCGCCGGCTCAAGAGCCAAGCCAATATCTGGACATGCCACCGAACGTCTGGGGGACGCTCGGACCAAAGCAATCGCCGCCAATAGATGTTCTTTCTCAACGCGATTTCGAGCCCCCGCGACCGGGTTCGGAAACTAGCGACAGTGCTCAATTGGCGAAATCCATCCTCACGAGCAACCGCGCCTCCGCTACCGACAAATTGAAGGCGGTCGAGCAATTACACGAGGCGGGAGTGCGTGAAATTCAATTGCCGGATGCTGACTCCGGCTCGCTTCGCACTTATGCAATCGAGAAAGTGCCCATTGGAAAGCGACATATGGTGCATCTGTTTAGCAACGACGATGCAGGCAATCGGCGGATTGTTTTGCGAGGCATAGCAAACGGCGATGGCAGCTATCAACAACAGCGTTCCCAGAATGGCAGTCATGTCGGCTTTTATGGTGATTGGTGGTCTGCCAATATGAAAGGGCGATCCGGCCTCAGTCTCGAGGGTCAAAAAAGTAATCAGGACGCGGAAGAATTGCCTGATGAAGGCGGCTCCGGTCAAAGAACGAGACGACCGCGCCGCAGCATCGTATCTTCGTGGGAAGAAAAATCTCTTCAGCCGCCGGACCGTGATGCCGGGCTGCCCGCCCGCGAGCCATATGATAATCCGCCAGGCATGCGCCGTCGCGAAGCGCCATACTACAATCCGCCTGTTGACGATCGCAAGGCATTGCCGCCGCAACGAGATACGTCACGTCCAGGCTACCAAGACGAGGATTTCTCGCCGCGACCGCGTCCCATTCTCGAGCGCTCTCGCTTCTATACTCACCAGCGAGACGGAAAGAGCTGCGGTCCGACAAGTCTTGCCATGTTGAAAGCGCACTTACGAACCGGAGAACCTCCCAGCGCTGCCGAATTGAAAAGGCTCTCCGACCTCACCGGCACAAGCCGGGCGGGCCGCTTTCCAGGCACCGTCGACGACATGGCCCGGTATGTGCGGACACTCAATGGAATGAACTCCCGAGCATACAATTATCGGGAGGGCGACCCGAGAGCAATCGAATATCTGGACAATGAATTGGCGCAAGGACACGGCATTCTCCTCAGAGTGCGCAATCCTCGGACAACAAATAATCATTGGATTTATGTCGCCGGAAAAAACGACCGGGGAGAGTACATTATCGGTGATCCAGACCGCGGCAACAGCGGAGGCAGACTCAATCACGACAAACCGATCTCACGTCAGCACCTCATTTCGATGATGCGCCACCGCAATGGTTTCGTCGCTGGATGGTAGCAGCAAATGTGGTTGCGTCTACCGTCTCAGATCGAAGAACATATGCTCCTCAGCATAATACTCGCCGTTAACTTTTAAGGCGCGCGGCTCGATACCATACACCTTGAAGCCCGCGTTTGCGTACATCTGCCTTGCTGCTTCATTCGTCGTCACCACTGTCAAAGAAATTTGCTCCAAGCCCTCAATAGTGTTAGCCTTCTGCAATGCCGCCATCAGCAAATTTTTCCCCAGCCCTCTTCCTCGATACTCAGGCGCCAGATACATGCCCCATATCACACCCAAATGGCGGACTTTCATGCCTTGCTTGCGGTAGAAACCAACTGTTCCTATCAATTCCTTATCGAAGAGGCCGAGCACAAAGGAGTCGGTGCCGTTGCCGAGCCGATCGGCAATACTGGCGGCCGAGCGGTGCTGCGCCTCCTCATAAGACTCTGCGAAAGAAGCCGGTTCTTCCTTTAAAGCGCGAAGCCGGAGCGGAAGATATATGCCTGCATCACAGGGTGTAAGTACGCGTATCTCCATTTTCAGTGGAAGTCCCTTCTCAGTCACAGAAAATTGAAGTGGAATGTGGAAGAGGCGAGCCGTTCCCGCCTCTCTGGTCAAATCACCATCCCATCTTGTGGCGGTCTTCAGATTGATTATAGATCCGGGCACAATGATATCTGAGTGACATTGGATGCGTTAGCATGAACAAACCCAAGCTCGCGGGCAAAGAGGAAATCAAAGCAAGGATCAGCGCGCAATTGGCATCCAACGAGCGAATGCTCTGGATTGGACAGCCGATTGATGTACAGGGAGCCAAGCAGGCGCACATTCCTTTGGCGTTCCTCCTCCTTCTTGCTCTGATCGCATTTTCAGGCAAATTCGACACCGGGCCCGCGCTGGCATGCGCGGCACTGCTCGGCGGCATTGTCGGCCTGCCCGCTCTCGCTCTTGATAGCCATTACCTGCCTAAGATTTACGTGATTACAGATCGACGCTTGTTGTGCTTTGACCGCCATGGAACGCTCAAGACTGAGAAGCCTCTGTGCGAAAGCAATTTGCAAAGGACGCAGTATGCGCTCGTAGTGAGCGAGAAGAATGGAGACTCAACCACGCGTTGGGTTTTAAGCGATGGCAATGCCGGCTCAGTGGATGACCTGGCCGAACGTCTCATTGCAATGAACGTACGCTTGCCGATGATCACTCAGAAGAGGCCCTGACTCTGATCTCACCACTGGCGGTGCGGGCTGGACTTTCGCCAGCGGATGGTGCGCCTAATTCCTCCAGCGGATGATGCGCCTAACTCTTCAATTTTGCGAGCTCATCGGCAAGCTCGGCTTCCTGGAGATAACCTGGGTAGGCTTCACATAACTTTTCAGCTCTGGCAAGCAAGTCTTTAGCTTTCTCTTTCTTTCCTCCCCGAAGCAAAAGGCGCCCGTACTCATGCAGGCACGAGCAAACTTCGATCGCCTCCGCATGGAGCACATCGTCGCCCTTTTTCTCATAAATGGACAGGCAGCTCTTGAATGCCTCTTGCGCTTCCACTTCCTTGCCCTGCTCCGCGCAGCACACGCCAATGCGCTTCCACTTCGAAATCAGAGTGTCGTCTCCGGAGGATGCTTCAACCGCCCTGGCAATTGAAGAGCGCAGATGCTTCTCGGCCATGGCGAAATTGCGCTCTTCCATGCAGCAGGTGCCCAGCCAATCCAGAGCCTGAGAGATTAGAGCGGGGTCAGCCTTTTCGTCCTCAAAGTACTTCTGAGCGTAGCCGAACAACTGTGTTGCTTCGCTGAGCCGGCGCTGGCGGTAGCAGATCTTTCCCAATCGCATCAAGCAATCAGCTGCTTGCATCCATTCTTCGCCGTCCTGAAAATAGCGAAAGGCTTTATTGTAATGAGTTTCGGCAACGGCGAGCCGATTTTGCGATTCGGCGACAGCGCCCAATTTGAAACGTGCGATCACTTCGGAATCATAGTCTTTCGACTCCTCGGCCAGCTCGAGAGCTTTGGCAAACAGCTTTTCAGCCTGCTCCAGCTGCCCCTTCTCCAGCTGCTCATCGCCAGTGCCGACATAGTATTTGGCATCCTTTTTCGGACCGAGAAAACTGAACAAACCTTTCATAAAAGCACCATTGAACTCGTCTTGCCCTTTACAGAAAGTGAATACAATAGCATGGGTACACGCTTCTGGTTCGTGATAGAATCCTTCGCTGCCCGTATGGGCGCCACTGAGGCGGGACATTACAACACTTGCAGACAGCCCCAGACAGCAAGAAAAACCTTGCCCTCGAGCTATTCCTAGTCAGCTTCGTTTCGCTTTACCTGGAGCTGCTGGTAATACGCTGGTTGTCGGGCGAAGTCAGATTTTTTACCGTTTTCCGAACCTTCCCCCTCGTCACTTGCTTTATCGGTCTGGGTTTGGGTTGCGCGCTTTCACAAGACAGGCTCTTTCGCTTTACGCCCCTGGCATTACTTTCAACAATTGTCGTCACGAAGTTTTTCGCCCTCTCCGGCATTCGCTATTACATGTTTCCCTCGCAGACGATCTACTCATGGCAAACCATGGGCGACGTCAGCATCGCACAGGTTCTTTATTTTACGGTCCTCGTTCTTCTTGCCCTTGCTGGCCCCTTCTTGGCCATGACCTTTATCGGCACGCGCATCGGGTCTCTGTTCAACAAGCTCAAACCACTGACTGCTTATTCGATTAACGTCTCGGGCGCCATCATAGGCAGTGTCGCCTTCGCCATCATCTCCTTTCTCGGCTGGCATCCCTGGGCACTGCTGATTCCGGCATTGATACCTACCGGCTACTATTTGCACAAAGAGAAGACAAAACTGCTGGCCAACATCGTGCCCCTGTTGCTGTGCGCAGGAATGGCTGCAATCCCTGCAGACAACCCGCTTCTTTGCTCGACCTATTGGTCTCCCTATCAGCAGCTCACCGTGGTTCCCTTCCGCTACTATTTTCCAGCGTCATGGTCCAATCCGGACGATCCCTCGATCTGGATTGACGGAGCTCGCCCAGGCAAAGAGTTTTCCGACCTTCTCGATCGCTGTCATGCCATCAACATCAACTTGGGTCCTTATCAGTCGGCGGCCGACCTCAGCCCGTCAGCGGTGAAGATTGCCTCGATTTCCAAACCGTGGGGAGAACGTTTCGGCATTGAGTCCCGCCGCTACCTCCTCCCATATAAGCTCAAACCTGCAGGTGATGTACTGATTGTCGGATCGGGGGCGGGCAACGATGTTGCTGCCGCTCTTCGCAATGGGGCCGCGCATGTCGATGCGGTCGAATTGGATCCTGTGATCATCGATATTGGCAAACGCCTGCATCCTGAGCGTCCTTACGACGATGCGCGCGTCAGCGTAATATGCGATGATGCACGGCATTATTTCAACTTGTGCAAGAAGACCTATGACATGGTGATCATGGGTGGGCTCAATTCGCAGACAGTCGTGGGGCAGGGCTCATCCGTGCGCACCGATACTTACGTGCACACCAGGGAAAGCATCGCGCACGCCATGACGCTATTGAAGCCGGATGGGCTCTTAATGACCTCCTCCTACGACACTCTGCCATGGTTGCGCGATCGCGTTTTTTGCACGGTGCGGGAAGCAGTGGGCTACTCTCCCCTGGTGCTTCATGACGCGACAAAGGGAACGACTGTTTACTGGGATACGTTTGTCGTCGGTCAGGCTGTAAAAGAAGGCAAACTGGGAGCGCCAGGCTATCCTTTCCTGGAGCGAAAAATCGATCCGGCAGTTAAATCGCGCGTGGTTACGGATGACTGGCCCTATATGTATGTGACACCGGTTGTCGTCGATTGGCCTTACTGGTTTATGATGGCAATGGTGATGGCAATTGCAGTTGCCGCCGGCAAAAAAGTCCTCTTCACAAAGAGTGAAGAAGGGCATGGCTACTGGCAAATGTTCTGCCTTGGCGCGGCCTTCCTCCTTATGGAGCTGAAGTCTATTGCGCAGCTGTCCTTGCTGTATGGAAGCACGTGGCTGACTTCCTCCATCGTCATTGATGTGATACTGCTCATGGTGCTGGGAGCTAATTTCTTAGTCATGCGCTTTCAGCACAAAGTGTGGATGAGGCAGCATATTCTCTATGGTTTGCTCATGGCCTTTCTTCTTATTAGCTTCGTCCAGCCGGCCGTCGACCCGGGTGCGGCCACGCAAGGACCAGCATTGTACGGCGTTTATTTTCTAGTCACCGTTGTCTGCCTGCTTCCTCTGTTTGCCGCCAGCCTCATATTCGCCTCTTCTTTAGGCAAGGTTGCAAATCCAAGCCGAGCGTTGGCATTCAATCTCTTTGGCGCAGTGGTGGGCGGACTGCTCGAGTACGCATCCAATTACACGGGCATAAGAAGCCTTGTGCTGATTGCCGCGCTCATCTATGGTGCCTCTTATCTGGCCTACTTGAAGGAACAGCGCAAAGGCAAAGAGCTCGAGATTCCCAACATTGCCATGTCGACCAAGTAATGGGTTATGGCATAAAATTAGAGAGTCACGTTCGTGCGGGCAGGCTATGAGCAACATCGTCACTCTTCCCACACCGACCAGGAAAGAAGAACACGCAGAAGAGCATAAGCGGAAGCGCGAGCCCAGGTATAACGTCGTGCTCTTGAATGATGACGACCACAGTTATGAATACGTCATCTTGATGCTGGAGAAAATCTTCGGTCATCCCAAGCCGGTTGGCTTTCTCATGGCATGGGCTGTGGACAAGCAAGGTCGAGCCGTCGTTTACACCTGCGAAAAAGAGCACGCCGAGTTCTATAAAGAACGCATCGAGTCCCATGGTCCTGACCGTTTGATAAAACGTTGCAAGGGATCTATGTCGGCGATTATTGAGCCGATTGAGTAGCGCCAAGCTCCCACAATTCCGGCTTGTATCCGAGTCTCGTCGATCTGGCTGCATCCCGTGCCGCAAGAGCTTCTGCTCCCATTTTTCTATGCAGCATTGAACGATGGAAATAGGCAGCACCGTTGTCAGGCTTCAGCTGGATGGCCTTCGAGAAATTCTCGTTGGCGTTGGCATATTCGCCCTGCAAGAACTGCGTGAGACCCAGGGTATCAAACGTTTCCGCGCAGCGAGGGGCTCGATCGAGCGCCCGGGCGCAGTCG
>DATNRC010000007.1:0-7344 GCA_036703705.1 Candidatus Obscuribacterales bacterium | reverse complement strand
ATTTTCAAGCGCCACCACGTCGCCTTCATCGATAAGAATTCTGCCCATCAAATCAAGACCGGCCTGGGCACCCGAGAAAATGACAATGCGATCCGCCCAGCGCAGCAGATCCAATCGCCTGGGCAAGGAAAGCACGACTCCGGTCGGGTCATGATGCGAAGGTGTGACGTAGACCGCACGCACAGGTCGATCGATGCGTTTGAGCGTCTCCACAGAAAATCCGTTTTCATCCACATCTACGGCAACCAGCTCAGCCTGGTGGCTGAGCATGCTCCTTCGGGCTCCAGGGAAGCCGGGATTTTCAAGCGCCACCACGTCGCCTTCATCGATAAGAATTCTGCCCATCAAATCAAGACCGGCCTGGGCACCCGAGAAAATGACAATGCGATCCGCCGAGCAGCGCACGGAGCGCGAACGAATGAGATAGCCGGCAATCGCCTCTCTGAGAGGATAATAGCCGAAAGGATCGCTCGTGTAGGCAACCATGCTCAAATCCTGGAAGCGCATGGCCTTGTACAGCATCTCTTTCCAGCGATTGAGCGGGATTTGCTCCATGGTCGGAGCGCCGTAATTCAGCTCAGCAAACAGTTCTACATTTGCCGGCTCGATTTCTTCGCTATGCAAAACCCGTTTGCCATAACTGGAAAGCTCGACGTCCGTCGCGCCAGCCGCCACATCCGCTTGCGAACCATCATCCTTAAAATCCTCGAGAAGCTTGGGTATCTCTCGATTTACATAAGTGCCGCTGCCTGAGGTCGTTTGGATGTAGCCCTGGCTCACGAGCTCCTCATAGCTGCGAATAACAGTAAAACGCGAAACGCTAATGGAATCAGCAAGATCGCGCGTCGACGGAAGCTTCTCACCAGGCTTGAGCCGTCCTGAAAGAATTGCCTGCCTAAGCGCATCCGAGACCTGCTTGTACACAGGTGCGTTGTTGTCACTGGCCAGTTGAAGAACAAAATCCATAGACGCTCTCTCGCGTGGAGGGCAACACCAATCTTGGCAACCGCGGGTTACCTTTCGTTTTTGACATACCACGCGACACTAAAATCGAACGCATGCAAACGGATTAGTCGGTCCTTTGCTTTTTCCAGACTTTTGGCAAGAATCCTGCCTGTTGCATACTTCAAATTCTCTCTCTTCCAGAGGGAGCCGCGGGCATGTCACTGGATTTCATGTCGTTTTGCTGCCCATCCTGAATCTTAAGCTCGACCAATTTTCCGATTATTTCAGGAAAGTTCTTGACTGAAATTATTTGCCAGTGATTGTCCACTTTCCGCATCATGAAGATAACCAGCAATTGTTTGTTCGCTTCGCTTTCATTTTCAAGAACCACCGTCACCTGTCCGATGCTGCCTTCAGTCGATACGCCGGTTATCTCCTTGAATTTGTGCTTGTGCACTCCCAGCTTGCTGTCGACACCACCAAGCGGAGACTGCGCTTCCCCCCAATTGCCGAATTCGACGTAATGCCTCAAGTCGTCCTCAACCTGGCGCGTGAATTGCGGTTTGAACAGTCCAGTGAACGTCGCTGCAATGATGTGACCGAAGATCCCCTCGCCCAGCATGGCGATCACAGGCTTTTTGAGCAGATCGTCTGCCATCTCGGAAGACACTGTTTTGAGATCCACATACTTTTCGAAAGTTTTGAGATCGTGCTTCTTTACTGCGTCTTTCGCCTGCTGAACCGCGAATTGCGGCGTCGTAGTCCAGTACCAGTAGCCACCGCCACCAATCAAGGCAACCAACACTGCCAGTACCAGAAAAATTCGCATTTTGTATAGCTCCTGCATAGCAGTAAATGACAATCTCCAGCGTAATGGAAGGAAATTAGAAGAGCGACAATCTCACTTATTGTCCTAATAATTTGCCGGCTGGCGATCGGCACGAAAACCATGTTCATTTCTCACTCGAGGGAAAGCACTTCCGCTCCTTTCACGGCGCGAAAGACATATACACCTGCCTGCCGCCTGGTTTGCTCCTCATAGCGAGGAATCACTGCTTGCCTGAACTCCTCCACTGCACCGTCCTGCATGAGGGCCACCGTACAACCGCCGAAGCCGGCTCCCGTAATGCGGGCACCGAACACGCCTCTATGCTTCTGAGTGAGATCAACAAGAAGATCAATTTCCGGACAGCTGACCTGGAAGTCATCGCGCAAAGACTGATGCGAGTCATTCATCAACCGCCCGAAGCGCTCGAGATCCGCTTCGACTAAAGCAGCAACCGCTCTTTCCACACGCGCGTTTTCACGAACCACATGGCGGCAGCGCCTGGCTACAACTTCCGGCAGCTCGCTCTCGTATCTTTCAATCTCCTCTTCGCTTATGTCGCGCAGACTCTCGAGCTGCCTGTGAAGAAGCGCCGACAAGCGCAAGGTTCCTTCCTGGCATTCTTCTCGGCGGGCATTGTACTCGCTGTCGACCAATCCCCGGCGCACACCCGAGTTGGTGACGACCAGGCAAGATTGTTTCCTGGTCAATTCCAGCGGAACCGATTTGAAGTCCAGAGAACGGCAGTCTATGAACAACGCCCGCTCTTGCTCGCCGAGAGCCGATACGAATTGATCCATGATGCCACAGCGCACGCCAACGAAGTCATTCTCGGCTTTCTGAGCCAGAAGAGCCATTTCCTTTGCCTCGAGGCTCAGCCCGTTGAGCGCGTTCGCCATGGCGACGGCCGCCACTTCGTATGCGGCCGATGAGCTTAGCCCCGCGCCTTGCGGAACATTGCCCGACAAAACGCCGGTGAATCCCGACACAGCGTGGCCCTGATTCTTAAGGGTTGCCAGCGTGCCACGCAGATAATCCGACCAGGGTCGCTCCGGATTTTTCTCGATCGCGGAAAGATCGAAACTGTCGCTTTCATCATATTCGGCAGAATACACTTCAACTCGGGCTACAGCGGATGGACTGAAAGCAATCATCATCTCGCGATCGATTGCGACGGGAAGCACGAAGCCGCCGTTGTAGTCAGTATGCTCGCCGATCAAATTCACTCGCCCCGGTGCCCGCGCCACCATTTTCGGTGGCGTCCCATGCCTGGCGGCGAATATGTCCACGATGACGCGCAGGTGCTGGCTGGTGCTCTCTTCCTGATGGCATCCGGATTTCATACGCTCTCCCTGTTGCGGCTGTTAAAAACGGCGTTCAATCCGGGCTGCACAATCTCAGCTCCTCAGCTTTTTCTTCGGGCAGCGTATCATTGACAAATGTACCGGCGCCCGACTCACATCCCGCCAGATACTTCAGCTTTTCCTTTGTTCGGTGGGGCGGATAAAACTCGATGTGAAAGTGGCTGCCGTGGTAAGTTCGCTCGTCAGTGGGTTTCTGATGCATGACCATCATGTACGGCATCGACATATCCCACAATCGATCATACTTTTTGAGAACGATCTGTAAAATGCGCGCCAATTGCTCAGTCAAACGGTAATCGAATTCAGCCAAAGACTGACAGTGGCGTTTGGCATAAACGTGAACCTCATAGGGATAACGGGCGTAAAACGGCACGAAGGCGACAAACTCGTCGTTTTCACACACTAGCCTGGCGCTTTCCTTCAGCTCATTGGCAACAATGTCGCAGTGCAAACACCGCTGATGCTTGCGGTAATGTTCTTCTTCAGAGTCTATTTCACGCTGAACCTTCGGCGGGATATAGGAAAATGCATAAATCTGACCATGAGGATGGTGGATGGTAACGCCAATCGCTTCCCCCTTGTTCTCAAAGATGAATACATAGGCAATCTCCGGCCGCGCTCCCAGCTGAACGTAGCGATCGGTCCAAACCTCTACCAATTCGATAATACGCTCGAGCGGCATGTCAGTCAGCGTCGCGTCATGTTGGGCGGAATAGAGAACAACCTCGCAGACCCCCTGCGCTTCTTCAACGGGGTAAAGCCACGTCCCGTCGACGGCAGGCCGCGGCGGCTCCCGGTGGAGGCTGGGAAATTTATTCTCAAAGACAACGAGCTCGTAGTCTTTCTCCGGCACTTCAGTAGGAAAGCCGCCGGGGGCCGTAGGGCAGAGGGGGCAATAGCCGGCGGGCGGCAAAAAGGTGCGGTCCTGACGGTGCGTTGCCGTCACAACCCATTCGCGCAAAACCGGGTTCCACCGTCGTTCTGACATCATCCTCGTCCTCGGGGCAAGGCTTCAGTTTCTCATCTTCTCAACCTTTTCGGAGCGCTCTGGTTGAGAATTCCCGGTACGGCCTGCTCGAGAGTCAGTGCCTGGGCTCACTTCAGAATTCTCCTCACTCTCCGACCGAGACGGATCCGCCGATCTTTCGCCCTCGGAGCAATCTTTAAAAGTGTAATAGATGAGAAGGCGACCATCTTCTTTCGTCTCGACACGCTTGCTCAGCTTGCGACGAGTACTCAGCCTGTCAGTCCCGACTTGATTGCTCACGCCAACAATACCTGTCTTTTCCGAACTTCGGCCAAAGTTCAGCCTCTTTCATTTAAACTGCTGCGTGATTGTACTTCGCAATCCATTGCTGGGCAAGGCTCAACAACCGAGACTGTTTATGTGAAAACGGCAAAAGGCGCTCTAGCACCACTTTGAAAAAAGTGGGAAGTGTTGCCCCAGATTGACAGAACCAGTGAGTGCCCCCGCACACGATTTGCCAACCACTTTATAGATCCTTAACTGATCCGCTAATAGTTCGGCTTGAAAGCCTTGAGCGAGGCTGATTAATTCGGCCGGTCAAATGCTTGAGCCTCAGCTCTTTGTCATCTAGATTGGCGGTATGTATGTCTTATTGCCGCCGGTGTAAAAGAACCACAAGCATTCACGCGCGCGTTAATTGAGGTCCATTGAGCTCTCTGCCAGGCAGGCGGCTCAGCACTTCACTTAAAGGCAGTGCATGCTTTCGAGCGTCATTAAGATCGACGAGAAGGAGTTGGTTTATGACGACCTTGCTTCTGATTTGCTTTCTGGGGGCCGTGTTTGCGATTGCCATGAAACCGGCGCTCCAAAACTATCTCGATGATCGAAACAACGGCTCGGGAGACCTCAGCAAGAGCGCCCCGTCAACCGCGAGCGGCCAGGGCCTTTCCATGCTCGGGCTCAATTCCGAATCTCATCAAGCGATGCACGGCCAAACCGCTTTCGAGCGTCTGGAGGACCATGTGCGTTCTTTGAGCCTTTCCGTGCGCAGGCTCCGCACGGGCAAAGAAGAGCTGATTCAGCAATGCGCGCTCCTTGAAGCAGCCTCCCAGGCAAGCACGAATGCCGACGCTCAGACACGAAGGTCGTCGTCCACTGCCGTTGCGGAAATCAGCCAGAAAATCGCCGCTGTCTGCGGCGATGTTTACCGAGAGCTGCTCATCGTGCAGGTGCAAAGCGCCCATGTCGACTGCCCGCAAGTTTTAGGAGCCTGCCGCTGGAAGATTTGGAATCCGCTCTGCTCGCTGTCCAACAAAGCTCTCACGTGGCAGGCCCGGCATTTGCTGCGCGAAGGACAGAAGGAGCTAGAAGAAAGCACTTTCGCTCTCCGCAATGTGCCCTCTAAGGTGCGTGACCACGTTGACGCATTTTGACCAGGGAGGAGGTTGACGCTTGCAGCGCAATCCAATTCGCATCCCGTCTCATCCGTACCGCCTCGATGAAGCTCTGCGCCCGGGACCGCTTCATATCGATCATCGACGCGGTTATACGGCTCACCGCAAGACCAATACACTTCGCGCTCACCGCTCGGGCTATAAGGGCAAGAACACCTTTCGCCCCGCCAGCGCCCTGCGCTGATGAAGGCGCGTGCCCGGCCAGTAACAGGAGCAGCACCGGTGTGGAATGGGCGGGTGAAACCGTTTCAGGCCCGCCGGCGCTGCTCACCGACTAAGAACGCCTCCCCATAAGAAGGCAATTGGGGATGAGAGAACAGGAGTTTTCAATGAACAATTACAAAACGATCCACCAGGAACTGAGCACAAGCGAGGCCGTGAAATTCGGCGTTGGGTGGTTCGTGGAGCGGCTCTTGCCGTTCGTGTACGGAGGAATGACAGACGACAAGCGAAGCAAATTCGAGCGGTCGTTGCTGCATTTCTTGGCCATGCAATTGGTGGGCATCGGCAATGTCACCGGCACGCAGATTAGCTTCACAAACGATCAAACAGTCCAACTCAGCTTCCGGGGCGGCCCTTGTGCCGTGACCAGCAGCGCCGCCTGCTATGAGCGCATCAAGTTTACTGACGAGAGCGAGGACCTGCTCCTGGTCGTCGATATGAAGCCCCACGTTGTGCAAGCGAATCACAACCGCGTGAAGGGCCAAATCTGGCCGGTTGAAGAGACGGCGCCATCTCTCTGAAGGACCAGAAAAAGAAAGAGGCGGGGATCGTTTGCGCGATCCCCTGTCTCGCCGGCGTTAAGGCCCCTTTCAAGGCATCTGCTTTATGCACACCTCGCATTGATACTGGTGGCGAATTGAGGAAACCCAGATTTATGCAGCTTGAACGGCGGCAAATCTGGGTTTCCTTGTTTTCGCTAATTGGGTACCACGGCACCATTCTGTGTCTTCTCTTTGGACATGTCGCTACTATACCATGACGGATCGTGATTAAGCAGAAAGAATCGCTTGAGAAAACGCTCATACCAGGCTCGTTTCCGGCAGTCGTCGATAGCGCATTTGTCGTTGACCCTTGATTGGATTTATGCCGGCAAGAAGAGCTGCGAAATCGGACGAAGAGATTTGGCAATTGGGTCCGAGCCCGAAATCATTCAGCCAAGCAACTGTTCCAGACTCAAGTCGTTTGTAGTACAAAACAAAGCCGTCCAAATCCCAGAGAAGAATTTTCATGCAGTCTCTGCGCCTGCTGAAGAAGACAAAGAGATGCCCGCTCAAGGGATTTTGGCCGAAATGTGTTGTTACCAACCCGGAGAGGGCGTCAAATGACTTCCGCATGTCCACAGGTTCGCTGCAGAGGAAAATTTTTGTTGATGGTGGCAAACTCAGCATGAAGATTCTCCTAGCGATTGAATCAGTTTGGAGAGAAAAGCGATGTCCACTTCGCTGTTGAATCTCAGCACATGTCCATCGGGAAGCACAAACTCAAACAAATTGGATTGCGTGTTCACTTGAGCCGGTCGCTCCGTCTTCACGTCTTCAGTCACCTGCAACGGGACAAAGGGTGATCGCTCCAAGCTTTTTTGCGGAGCCGTAATTATCTCCGTGGGTTTGTGCCTAAAACTGGCAGGAATCTACGGTCCAGACGTCGTAGACGTCTCTTCGTGCATCCTGCTTAAGCGAGACATTCAGTCCAAAAACCGATACTATAAGCAATACTGTCAACGATTTCCGCTTCAAGAAGGTTCCAAGGTGGCCAGATGAGCTACGACATTCTAATCTTTTCAGT
>DATNRC010000006.1:0-4977 GCA_036703705.1 Candidatus Obscuribacterales bacterium | reverse complement strand
TCGGTGGGTGCGCAGCCTTTTGCATGGATAATGAGCACATGAAGTGTCCCGGTTGCGGTCTTTATCACCCTACGCAGTACGAACGCTGTGTATCGTGTGGTGCCTCGTTGAAAGACGTTCCGCCCGGTGACGACAGTTTAGAGGGAAAAGGAATGCCTGTCGAAACGCTCGAAAGACCTCAAATGAACGAAGAAGAGCTTCCCAAATCTTTGAGGCGATCGAAAAATCTTGGTCTTGGCGCGCAGAGCCGAGTTCCGACGGTCTTGGGAATCATGGTCTCGCTGGTCGTGCTCCTTGTGTCCGCGGGCGCCACCATTTTCTTCCTCACCAAACAACCGGATGACGAGCGGCTTTTCGTGCAGGGCAAGAGAGAATTGGCGAACGGTCAATATGCTTTTGCCGTGCACACCCTCGAGCAGGCGGCGGGGCTGAGACCGAAAGATCCGAAGGTTTACCTCGCTCTGGCGCGTGCTTATGTGGGCATCGACCAGGTCGACAAGGCGTGGGACAGCATCAGCCAGGCTCAGCAATTGGGCGCCGGGGTTGTTGAAGAACCGCAGCTGGCGTCCGATTTGGCTAATTATTATCGTCGCGAAGGAAAGTACGAAAAAGCGCTGGATCTGCTGAGACCGCTGGCGAAAAACAATGTGCCGGGAAAGAAAGCTGAGCTTGCCGATCTCGATGCGTTGTGGGGCGATGAAGCTTTGAGAAACGGCAATCTCGCGCTTGCGTTGCGCTGCTGGGAAGAAGTGCGTGACTTGAGAGAAGGTTCGCGCTTCAGCGAGGCCGACGCGCGGCTGGCGACGATCTACCAAAAGATGGCGAGCAATTATGCAGCCAATAATGAGGATCAAAAGGCTCTTGCCTATTTGAGCAAACTCAATTCGATTGCCCAGAACGCGAAAAATTATGAGATGGCGTCGGAGCTCTATGAGCGAACCGGGCAGCTTGATCTGGCGATCGATCAATTGCGGTTGGCGATTAAGTACAGCACTCACAATCCCGCCTATAAGCGGAGACTATCGTCGCTCTTGACGCGCAGGGGCAAGGAGCTTCTCGATCAAGGCGATACTGATGCCGGATATGGTTATTTGCAGCAAGCTAAAACTTTCGATCCGACAAGCAGTGTTCCTACGGTAACCTTGCGTGGGGTGAGCGTCGGGCTCGATCCTTCGACTCGACTGCCGCGCATTCACGGCGAACTGTGGAACCCGGGCGATATTCCCATTAACACTTTGACGGTTAAAGTGGAGCTTGTCGATTCGGCAGGCAAGCACGTTATCTGGACAAGGGATCAGAAAGTAGTAGATGAATTCGTGGCACCGCTTGGACCGCATGAGGCGCGGACAATTGATTTTGTCGCCGGGACCTCAGTGCGCATGAACGGCACGAACGAATTCAAAGTTTACTTCGATGGTAACTTATACAAGTCATACGCTCTGGGTGAGAAGGAAAAACCGGAAGGGCAGGAATCGGTGGCCGAAGATGCTGCTCCTGTCGAGCATTCGACTCGCGGCTCTGCGTTGAGCAAGTTGCGTCATCAGCCGACGACAGCCAGCCCGAGTGTTGGACCGGGCGCGGATCTTCCGCAGGGCAGTCAGGCGTCTGGTGATACCGTCCCTGGTGCCGCGCCCCCGGCGGGCGGTCAAATTCTCCCGCCTAAGTCCCGCGAATCCTCGGAAGAAAAGACCATGAAGGATCTGGATTTGTAGTTGTAGGTGCTTGCGCAGGCGGACCGGCAGTTCTCGCGCGCGACCGAAGGCTCCGCGCGACCGAAGGCTCCGCAACTGCCGAACGTTCTTCCGTAAGTGGAAATTTTGCTTCGTAAATTCCCCAATGAAGTTGTGAAATGACTTCGTAATCTCGCGTAGTCATATATAGGAACTGAACTTCTTCTCACTTATACTCCTCTTGGTATCCGTATTCATTGGTTCATACATGAATGAACCAATGAACGAGCCACATTCCACAGGCGACATCCATCGGTTCAATCCAAAGTGAGCCACATTCCACAGGCGAACTTCCCCAATTCAGAGGTAGGCGAGTGACCAGCGTAATCAATAAGAGAAGTCGGTCTGTTTCAGTTGAACATCATGAGTCGGATGACGCGGTGGATGCAAATTCGGTTGCTTTCGATGAGCATGCGCATCCATTTACGCCCGTGCCGGCCCACGAGCGTCGCGGACCTCTCACGATGGGATTGCTGTGGATTACGATGGTGACGTCGTTCCCCACAGTCCTGATTGGGTTCGAGTGGTTCAAGGCAGGTTTGAGCCTAAGCCAGGTAGTGGTCTGCACCCTCATCAGCAGCGCTCTTCTGCTGGCATACGCCATACCTGCCAGTCAACTTGGGGCGGTGAGCGGTCTGGGATACGGAACGCTGAGCAGAAGCGTGTTCGGTCGCTGGGGATCACGACTTGTGTCCTTCAATCTGGTCTGGATATTTATCGCCTGGTATGGGCTGTGTGCCTTGTTCATGGCTGAAGGGCTGGAAGGACTGTTCAACTTGAAGCTGCCCATGATGGCACTTTCCGTTACTTTCGCAGTCTTGATGGCGTTCAACAATTTCTTCGGCTTCAAAGGCGTTGCCAATTTCGCCCGCTACTTCGCTGCGCCCATCCTCATAGTGTGGGTGGCTTATACATTCGTCAAAGCTTCGATGGGTTGCCCATCGACAGCCCTCACCGAAGTTTCACATGTTTCTTTCACCAGTGCGTTGATGACTGTGTCGGCCTTTGTCATTGGTTTCGGCGCCTGGGGAAACGAATCCGACTATTGGCGCTTCGGCAAACCGAAAACCAAGTACACAGCCATTCCACTTGCTGTGGCGCTGTGCATAGGGCAAGTCATTTTTCCCATAACGGGATTCATGGTGGCGCGCATGACCGGTATCACTGAATACGGTGCAGCGATCAGTTTCATGAACAATTATTCTTTCGGAGGGTTGGCGGTTTTAGGCGCCATTGTCCTGGCAGCCAGCTACTTCGCTGCCAATGACTCGAATCTGTTTGGTTCTGTCCATGCTTGCGAGAATTTGAAGCAGTGGTCGCATCGCGGGTGGGTTGCCGTTCTGGCCATCCTGGGGGCGTGCATGGCGGCATGGCTTTCAATATCCGGAACGGCCAAATCGCTGGAAGCGATTGCGTCGCTCAACTGTATAGTTCTGCCGACACCAACCGTGATTATGATTGCCGAATGGCTTCTGATTGGCAGAATTCTTCGAAGGGACTGCGATTGGTTTTCGCGCGTTCCCGAATTGGATGAGCTGCCGCCGGTGCGGTTCGCCGCCTGCTCTGCGCTTGTTGCAGGGATAGGCATTGGCATTCTCACCGCTGGCATTCTTCCTGGCTGCCAATCGTTGCACGTAGGAATTTGTTCGCTGCAGGCGTGGTTGACTGCCGCGCTGGTTTATGTGCCGCTGCGCGTCCTCGAGCATCGCCGCGAGCTCGAACAGCGCCGCCTCGCTCTCGAGAGCCTCGTCGCCGTTCCAGTTGCGAATGATTGATGGTAGAAGAAGCTCAAAGACGTTCACGTATAGAGCGTTATGTCAAAAATGACATAAAAACCGCGCTCAAAATGCCACTTTAGACGAAGTTTTGTCATATTTGACATAGAATTTCTGAAATCTTATGTCAATTTTGACATAAGAATTTCCGCCCACTTCTTAGCCTTGGGGGGGTCTTTTGGTTTACTTACCGGATCCCAATTCTGAATTCTGACGTCCGCTCGTCCCAGAAAATCAACTTGGGCTCGCTGATCATCACAAACGATTTGAGGACTGATCGGCTTTCTCGGCGTCAGTTAGCAACTGTGTCACAGCAGGTATTAACGATCTAGGGACCAAGACAGGAACTAACCCTAATTGGAAGCAAATACGGAGAAAGTTTTTGAAGCTCGGTGCCCTCTTTCCCTGTTCGATCCGCGAAAGAGCAGCCTGTTGAAGTACGCAATTCTTTGCCAATTCACCTTGAGCAATTCCGAGCAAATTTCGGCGCTGCGTCAATTGTTCCGTTAGACAAGTCCCATAACTCTCGGGATCTAGCTTATCCGGATCGACGAGTCCAAGTTTGCTTCGATTTTTCCGGCACCGATTGCAGCTGATGAGCATGTGCATGCGGATCAGAGTTTGGACCTTTTGCTCGCTCACCCATCGGGTCATTCCCTCAGATTTTTTGTTGTGGCTGAGAGGATTAAGACTACCTGTGTACGCAATGTCCTCGTCTATGATCACGATTTTTTTGTGCACTTTAGGCAGTAAATTGATGTGTACTCCAATGGCACAAAGCATCTCAATGCACGTTTTTACCTGCTGTAATTCCAATCGAGCTTCCGGACCGAGAAAGCGCGGGTCCTCATTCCAATCGCCAGGTTTCTCGAAAAAGACGCATACAATTGCGCCTCTGCGCCTGACCTTTTGCAATGTAGGAAGTATTTTCTTTATTCTGGGCACTGCTACGAAGCCGCTCATTATGAGGACACGAGTGTGTGCGTGATCCAGATCGGCAAAAAGGGCGGACCAAAATTCCTCTTCTGTATAGTCGTACTCTAATAGTGGTTGCTGCATAAGTCCCTCCACTGTGATTCGTTCGGGGTCCGCTTGTAAACCTGATTTGTCTTCTTACGACTTAATACGAATTTGGTTGGAGGGTAGTTCAATTTTTTTGGCGATTTTTTGAAATCTAATGAGACCTTCTGACTTCTTCGGGGAGTGGTTTCGACGTCCTCACATGTTTGTTGGTAAACTTGCGTTCTCTTGAACGGACCTAATCTGCGGTTGCGTATGCGTTGGCAAGGTGGAAAGTTGTTTACTGTGGGACTGGACCGAACGGACATTCCGATGCGGCGCGGTGGCACAGAGCCGGAACGGAGGACAGAGATGCGGCGAACCAGCGAATTGATGCCGCGGAGTAGCGCAGGATGACGAAGCGAAGGACAGACATGGAGCGAACGGACATTAGGATGCGGCGCGGTGGCACA
>DATNRC010000005.1:0-9096 GCA_036703705.1 Candidatus Obscuribacterales bacterium | reverse complement strand
GAGAAGGGCACTTTTAGTACAAACAATCTATGAGTTTTGATTCTCTCCAGCAAAACTTTGTAAACGCAACAGGTTTTCTTTACGATCGCAGCATTAATCCACCCAAACTCCTGGGGCAATGCTTCATCGTCTCCAAGAGTCGCGCGGTGACTACTGCGCAAAACGTCTACAATTACCGCGAGGCGCCCTGGGCCTTGCAAATTCACTTCCCGCATCCTGATGTGATGCTTGGTGTCAAAGGCGTTGCTATTCACAGCGAATTCGACTTGCGCGAAGCGCGCAATTATTATCTGTCGCAAACAGGATCACCGCTTGATACACCGCCCGTGCTTCTCAACGATCTGGCCACGCTCGTTCTGGATCAGCACGTGCCCGAGTTGCAAATGGATAAAGTTGCGGAGCTCAATCGTGCATTGTCGCTTCCTTTCTCCAGCCAGGGCGTGGAAGCTTCGGGCAATGTGCGCGGGACGGAACTGTTTTCAGTTATAAACACCATTCTGGAGGCACAAAAAGCCGGTCTCTTGACTTTGTTCGATCTGCGCAACATCCCTATCGGACGGCTGGAGTTTGGACCGGGATTCATTCAGAAAGTGCATTACAAGGCCATGGTGGGGGAAATGGCTTTTGCTGAGCTCGTTTACCGCAAGCCGGCAGAAGGGTACGCTTTCCAACCGGCAGGCACTTTCAGCTGGGGTACTGTTCGCGACGTGAGTGTGCCTACCAACCAGCTGATTCAGGAAGCCTATCGTCGTACCAACGAAATTCCGCAAATGCTGAAATATCTCAGCTCAGCGGGTGTAGACGCGCGCTTTCAGCGGGCAGTGCAAAATTTCGATCCAAGCAGCGCCTCGGAAAATATCAGGTGGTTTGTTGAACTCCTGTGGGTGTCTCTCGATGGCTACATCACTATAGACAGGCTTCCGGAGCGCCTGGCAGTCGACACCTACACTGTTTTGCAAGCCATTCGCGAGCTGGTGAACAAAGGACTGGTCACATTGTTGAACAGGGCCACCCCCTTTCCCTGTCACGGACAGCTGGGCACTCCTTTGGTCTCGCACACGGATTTCGACATAAATCCCGGAGATCCCCTTACCGCCTTTTACCTGGATCCTCTGTCGGGAGCGCCGACCTGGCAGCAGGGGACGTTTTTCGGAGTCTCCAGTGTTCTGCAGCCCAAAAACTTGTTGCACACTATTCCCATCCTCCCGGGATCGTCCGGCGCTCTTGTGCTGAAGAACTACAAATTAGTAGGCGTGCACGGCGGATCTCTTCCACCAAAGCCAGGGCAAGATCAGCGTCTCAATCAGATGATGTGGATTGGCGCCCTGCTCGATATGAGTGCCCGCAAGTTGCGAACCGCCACCGAGGGTGGTGAGGAAGAAGGCGAAGGCATTGCCGGATTGCGTACCCGCCTGGAGACGGACAGATCTCCCGAAGCAGGCGAGAAAGTGGAAAAAATCTACTGTCCGAATTGTCACTCCATTAACACCAAGTACGGACCGTGCTTCAACTGCGGGACTGAAATAGAAGCTCCGGAGCCGGAAGAGATTCCAGAAGATAAAGTCGGACTTGCCGTCCACAAGGCCAAAGCACTGCAAACCAAATATGGTATCACCAACAAACACCTGGCCATTGTGGCTGCAGTAGTCCTGCTTCCGCTAATGATGTTTTATATGTGCGGGCCGTCAACACCTGGCCCGACAGTGACCCAGACTCCCACCAACGTCATGCATGCCAACGATGAAGCTGCCGTCAAGGTGGCTACCGAGTATGCAGGCTTCAAGGCTTCGCCGCCGCCCGGCTACTGGTACGAGGACACGACAGAACGAACCAAGCCTGCTTTGTCCTTCAGCCTAAAGTCACAACGGGCTAATCAGGACGTGCTCTTCGTTGTCTATGACGACATGACCCCAACCAAGAACCTGGTGGACTTCCTGGGCAAACCGGCTTATATGGACGTGAGATCTGCGGGGGCACAACCCGAGAAGGTGGACGAGAATTATCGAATCATCGGCACCGGCGATCTTCACTATCACGTCGGTCGCTACGTAACCCCCAAAGAAACTCAAAGGCTGGTGCTCGTGGGGGCATATGCGTCGCCCGTCAAGGACAAGTCGATCCTCATCATCGGCACGAGTTTGAACGAAGATAATATCTACGACTATCAATCAACCCTCTGGCTCGTCGATCATATGGCTTCCGAGTTCACAGAGAAGGGCAACAAAGAACGGATGGCCAAGGCCGGTACCACAACTGGCACAGACGCCACGACCACTGGAGAAGACATCAAGACGGGTGAGTCGACGGAAGCCAGCGAGGCTGATATCAGGAGTTTTCTCGCCAAAGTTCAAGACGATGTGCAAAGCAAATTGCAGTTGCCTGATGAGGTCAGTGACGAGCGCAAGAAGAAGAAGTCCAGAAAGCTGAAAGTCAAGCTTTCAGTGACCATCGACGAGGAAGGCAAGATCACTAAGCTCGATATCGGCGAGCCGTCGGAAGTGGAATCCGTGACTAACGCCGTGTTGAAAGCGGTCAACGCTTCGGCGCCTTTCGAGAAAGCTCCCAAGACCAAAGAGGGCAAGCTCTCATTCAATGTACGCCTGAATATGGAGAAGATAACGGTGGACCGAGCCTGAGCGCTTAGTGCTTTCTCTTTCGTCGGCGAGTGGGTTTCTTGCTTACCTTTTTCTCTTTTGGTTCATCGCCTGTTGAAATGCCGTAGTCTTTCAACTTTTGCTTGACGACCGCAAAGTCATCTTTGAATTGTTTAATATCGTCCTTGGCTGTCGGGTCGATTTTCTCTTTGAGCGGAACCAGGCGCTTGTAGGTGACATATGCCAGCTTCCACTCGCCCATTTGCTTGTACAACTGAGCAAGATAACCCAATGCAATAAGAGCTTGTGGGCTTTCAGCGCCAAATTTTTTCTCCGCATCGTGCACGGCATGCTCGTAACTGTCCTGAGCTGTTTTGCCGTCGCCGGCTTTCAAGGCTGCATGACCTTCTTCTAAAAAGACTGTCCAGGTTTTCGGTTTTTCGCCGCCCGTTTGGCAGGCCGCCGCTGTCAATAGCACCAGGGACAACACCATCACCAGAAGGCTGATGCTGGATTTGTAGTTGCTCAAGCGCAAAAGCGGCTGTTTGGTTTCGAAGAGGAATGCAGTCATGAGTACCCTTTGCCAAATTCACACCGCGATTATATAGTGCGAATCTTCAAATGTATTCGAAAATCATGTTGTCAGTACGCTCCCGGCGATGGGCGCCACCAGAGAGTAAGCAGTCAGATCTTCCCTATATGCGCGTCGCGAAAGTAGTGCATGAGTATTTCCGTATGTTTCCTGCCTTTAAGGGCCCATCCCTGAGCTCCTGTTTGTTGCAGTCCGACCCCGTGTCCCCATCCCAGCCCGCGTATCGTCACTTCCGACAGAAGATTGAGCTTGTCCCTTTTGTGCTCGAAGAAAATGCGCGCGCTTTTGAGCCGCACAAGGTGAGTTTCTGGATTGCGAAAGACACTCCTTATCACGAGCTCTTTACTTACCTGCCAGCAACCTTTGGAGGTGTGGATGAGCATTTTGATCGCTTGTCCTGACACCCCGCGAGCTTCTATTTCAAAGCGATCGATGTGACCGAACGTATCCGAAGGTGGTGGTACTATGAATGGTGCCATATCTCTTTGCGCCATCATTTGTTCGATAATGTGATGCATTTGCCCCTCCAGAGCCGAGGCGGCAAGACTTACCTGCCAGCGAAAATGGGGTGACCAGGAATCTGCAGTCACGGCTGATTTCAGAGACCACAGCGCTTTCAAGCCCTCTTCGCTCTTTCCTTCTTTGAAAGCCTCAGGCAAATTTCCTTCAGGCACACCCTTAAGATAGGCGAGCGGCTCCGGCGGGAAGGCGCCTGAGACGGGATCGGAGAAACAATTTTCGTAATTCTCGGTGTGTCCTCCAGCGTTCGAGCTGAAAAGCGCAAGAATAGGCTTTTCATTGTAAAGGAGGATCTGCCCCCGCGTGGCGTCGATTGCCTGCTTGTGCCGTCCTCTTGCCCCCCGCAAATGCCCGGCAAAGTATTGGCAGCAAAGATAGGAGTCGCATACATTGGCGCCGTCAGCTTCATGACTGATACGTGGATTGAGCGCGTATGTTCTCGCTGCTACTGCCTGCGCCTTGATGGCCTCGAGATGATAGGAGCCGGGGATTTCACTCTCGAGAACGCCGCTAAGATAGGTCTCCAGCTCGCAAACAAGCGTAAGGCGCAGATTGCCGTCGCGTGCCTGCAACAAAAGCTCGCCTTCATATACGGGGATGCTGCCTCCTTTCGCGTCGGCCCGTTTCAGATCTTCGAGGACCAGATGAGAAGTCGGCTCTGCTTTTACAATCGCTGAGCTGCTCTTAATGAGCCTGCCTCGCTTCCCTCTGCCGACTACTTGAATTTCGAGGGCGCCGCTTTTGGACGCGGCGATGATTTTCTCCCCGGGCGCAATCAGTTGTGGGTTTTGCGCGGGGACGATAAGCGTTAGCGGCCTGGGCGAGCTCACTACAGCAGTTTTGTGGTTCAGATTGCTGAGATCGCTGGTGCTTATTGCTACCTTAATCTTCATCTAAATCCGTCGACCTGCTTTTACGTAGCCATGTTGTAAACCACCTAACAAAAGCTCGACCGTCAATCTTGGAAGCGGCACGCCATTGGGACGGTCTTTTTGTGCTAGTCAAGGGATAAAATGGCGGAGCAGGAGGGACTCGAACCCCCAACCCCTTTCAGGGCAGCCGCTTTCAAGGCGGTGTCTTCATCCAGCCAGTTCTGCTCCAGGATCTTTTCTACATTTTACTTTCTTCCAAATTGAGTGCAAGAAATTGAAATGTTGCC
This sequence comes from Candidatus Obscuribacterales bacterium, assembly GCA_036703705.1. GTDB lineage: Bacteria > Cyanobacteriota > Vampirovibrionia > Obscuribacterales > Obscuribacteraceae > DATNRC01. The sequence continues at coordinate 4,232 of DATNRC010000005.1, read as the reverse complement.
TGAAGGATTAATTTGTACCTCGATTCAGCTGTGCTGGTTACGACAAGGCAGAGGCAGGATAAGCTGAGGTCATGGCAAAAGGAGAAAGACTGGATGCGGTTGTTGTGGCTCGAGGTCTGTTCGCGTCGCGGACCGAGGCCCAGAGTGCCATTATGCAAGGGGCAGTGCTCGTCAATGGTGAGAAACTGACGAAACCAGGCGCGCCGGTAAAGGCTGATGCTCAGATTGAACTGATCGGCAGTTTTGCCAGGAAACCATATGTCAGCAGAGGCGGGCTGAAGTTGGAGCGAGCTCTTCGTGAGTTCGACATCAGCGCAAGAGATCGCATTTGCCTCGATGTTGGCGCGTCTACCGGCGGATTTACGGATTGTCTTCTCAAACATGGAGCTCGCAAGGTATTCGCGATTGACGTCGGGTACGGGCAATTGGATTGGCGGCTGAGACAAGATCCAAGGGTGCAGGTCATAGAGCGCATGAATGCCCGTGACCTGACCGCGGACGCTCTTTACAGTGAGGATGAAGAGCGTGCGGACCTCGCGGCCGTCGATGTTTCGTTTATCTCACTTTCCAAAGTCATACCAAGAGTAGTGGCATGCTTGAAGGAGAAAACCAGTGATTTGATTTGTCTGGTCAAGCCGCAGTTTGAAGCGGGACGAGAGAAAGTGGGAAAGGGAGGAGTAATAAAAAGCGCAGACATTCACATCGAGGTCTTGCAGCATGTCCTCACATTTGCGCTGTCTGTGGGCATTTACCCCGAGCATTTGACCTACTCACCGATCAAAGGACCGAAAGGAAACATCGAATTTCTGGCCCATTTTTCTTTGCATCAATCTCAAAACCAGATAGATGTGGCGCCAGTAGTGCGCCAGGCCCATGAAAATTTATCCTGAGCTAATTGAGCACTCGTTGAGGCGGGACGAACCTATTTTGCAGAGGCTTTTGCCGGCGTAACTTCTTTGCGCGCAGTGGCCGCTATGGTGACGAAGACGGTATCAGCAAGCTTTTGAAAAACGATTTCCGGCCTTTTGATTTTATGGTCCTTGAAAGGAACCGGGAATGTGCTCTTGATCTGGATCAGATCGCAGTTTTCAAATTTGCTCTGGGTGGCGGGGCAATTCTTGAAGTATGTCACATCGACCGGCACTGATTTGGCGACTGTGATGCCGTGCACCGTAAAATCTCCCTGCGCTTTGACTGTCACCCTTTGACGATCTTTGAGCACATTGGGAGTGGCCGAGATTGATTTGACTTTAAATGTGGCCTTTGGAAATTTGGCAGTCTCCAAAAAATTGTCGCGCATGTGCTCGTTTCTGAGAGCGATACCAGTGTCGATCGAGGCAAGATCGACGTCGAAAGAAGCTTCCAAAGGTGGCTTGGATAAGTCGAAGGAATCATCCAATACCACGTTTCCTTTGATCTTGTTGGTTTTGCCTACGATAAGCTCGACCGGTGCATCGGAAGTAAAACTGACACTATCGCGTCCTTTCGGATCATCGACGATGTAGGTGACGGCCTTTCCAGAGGCGTCTGGCATGATGGCAAACAGTCCACTAATTACTGCCAATGTGCCGATCGTTTTGTACATATTAGTCATGAGCTTGTTCCTATGCTTTTGCTGCCTATAAAAACTGAAGTTTCATGCAGACGGTCCACCAGATCAAGAAATTCGGTCACCGTCAATTGCGGATTGACGCCCTCCGCCAGATTAACTGCTGTTTTGATCAAGTCGCTGTAGGTGGCAGTACCGCTTTGCGCTTGTTTCATGATTTGACTCGTTGCTGCATTGATCTCAAGAAAGCGTGAGCGGTGTGACAAAGGATCTCTATATATGATGACGTGGCTTTCCGATGCTTTGAACTTGCGGCGAAATCCTCTTCCTTCCTCTACAAGGTCGGCGATGGTCGGAATTGGATAGACATATGTGCGCAGTGAAAGAACAGGGTTAACCACTGGCGCGTGAACCATGAAATCTTCAGGAGTGGAAAGGCCTGCCCGCTCGCCGACAACAATTTGCCTCTCGTCCTCCAGGATCTCCATCTCAACCCATTCGTAGTCAGCCAGCTCGACGATGAAAGGATACTTTTTCGTCAACTCTGGCGCGTACCTGGAAAGGTATTCTGGAAACCTGCTGGCTGTGCGATTAAGGCGATAATGGATGGGCGGGCAACGTTGAATGTAATCTTTGACGACTGCTTCCCACTTGCGTCCCAGAATGGCGGAGCAATAGGGAAAGATGGAAGACATGACGTCGAGGTGCCCGATTTGCAGCAATTCCGCATACAATCGCGCGCCGCGCTCATCTATCTTCTCAGCGTCCGGACGCCTGGCGTTCTCCCAGAGCAGCTCATTGCGATAGCTGCTGTCCATCCACAATGAAGTCAAATTCTTCTCAAGCTCACGCAGAGAGCACGCGGGCATGCTTTGCTTCTCCCATATCATGCGTGTATTTTTCAGCAAGGCGCGGGCGTTGTTTTCGCGCTGCCATTTTCTCCCTGAACGCTTCAACATTGACACCGGGCAGCAGTTTGGGAGATGCTCCCAGCGCGATTTCGCGAATTCGATCCAATTCATCGAGCAATTCGGAAAATTGCGGGTAGTTCTGATCGCGCTCGATCATCACCGCTTTGACATCGACTCGCTCTAAAACAAATTGCAGCAGCTCGTAAACAGGCTCCACAACTGGAGCTCCATGCGTATCTATGACAAATTCATGACCGCGTTTGTGCCCGGCCACGTGAATTTGAACCGTACGCTCCAGAGGAATTTTGCTCAAGTAATCGTAAGGATTGAAATTATGGTTCAAAGAATTGACGTATACATTGTTGACGTCGAGAAGCAAGCCGCAGTCTGCAGCTTCCAATACCTCGGACAGGAAATCGGCATCGCCGAGTTCGCTGCCCGGCACTTCCATGTAGTAGGAAATATTCTCCAGTAAAAATGGGATGCCCATTTCGTCCTGCACTCGCTTGCATCTTGCTGCGACATGACGAACCGCTTCTCTTGTGCGCGGCATGGGCAGGAGGTCGTGCATATACTTGCCGTCAAAACTGGTGAAGCACAAATGATCGCTGAACCATGGCGCTTTTGTTTGCGCGAGCAATCGCTTGAGGGCCTTTAAGTAGTCGTTGTTGAGATCATCTGTGCTGCCGATGGAAAGGTTTATGCCATGGGTGACAAGGGGGAATGCCGAAATAGCTCTATCGAGCCTATCACGTGCAGCTCCCCCCAGTCCCATGTAGTTTTCGGGCACCAGTTCCAGCCAATCGATGCGGTCTCTTGTAGAAAGCGTCTCACCTGCGAGCTCACGCCGTAAGCCAAGCCCGACTCCAAGGTAGGGCAGGCTTTTCTTTTGGTTGAGAAAATTGCTCACGTTTGCTCTCTTCTTTGAACGCTTGCTAACTGTAGGGGCGAGGCTCTGGGTCGTTACAGGCATCGCCCCTACCCGAGTGGCTGAAAAAATAGCGCCACAGCTAAGTGAGGCGCTACTTGCTTTCGCTCTTGCAGGAACCTTCTTTGCCCTTGCAGGAACCTTCTTTGCCCTTGCAGGAGCCTTCTTTGCCCTTGCAGGAGCCTTCTTTGCCCTTGGTCGAGGCTTTGCAGGAGCCTTCCTTGCCCTTGCAGGAGCCTTCTTTGCCTTTGGCGGTTTTTTCTTTCTTGGTCTTGGCTTCGGCTTTCTTTTCGGTCTTGGTTGAATCCTTAGCAGTAGCATCGGATGCTTCGTCGGCGGCGAAAGCTGCACCATGGAGCGCAAAGCCGAGAGCGGCGACCAAAGCGGCTGCGAGTTGAGTTCTTTGCATCGTTTTCCTCCCATTGGGTGTGTGCAAAAAATAGGCCCAACAAAACAGAGAAAGAATCTTTCCCTTTTACTGGGCACATGTGCGTCATCCTAGGATACACGCATTAAAGAATTGCCATATGAATGTTATGGCTATGTAAAATTTCTTTCGTTGGTGGTTCTCAGCAGGCAAGCGTAAAGCTTTTGTAACGAATGACAAGAGGAGTTGGAAATTCCGCTCGAAATCGGCCACCGATTCCACTAATGTCCGGCCACCCAATCCGCTAATTCCCGGCCATATGCCAAGGGGTTGAGGTCATGTCTGCGATTGTGAGGTTTAGACATGCACCATATGTAGTGGCATAAGACTTGACGCTGGTTAACCCGGCACCGATACTCCGTTTCGGTTGAGCCAACAACCCTAGTCTGGAGTACCGATGCCTAATGAGAGGTTAAC
>DATNRC010000004.1:0-3092 GCA_036703705.1 Candidatus Obscuribacterales bacterium | reverse complement strand
GTACGTGATCTTCACGTTCCACAGCTCGCCTGATCCGACGGCTTGTTTCACATCCGCGCCGGTCTCCGGCGAAATGATGATGCCGATGTCGTTTATCCCCGCCGATTTCAGCGCTTCCACGGCGTAAAACAAAATCGGCTTGTTTGCCACCGGCAACAGCTGCTTTGCCGCAGTGTGCGTGATGGGGCGCATGCGAGTGCCCTTGCCACCGCTCAGTATTAGTCCTTTCATCGATATTTCCTTGAATCAGATGGTTAGTGCCCGCGCATCAAAAGGCGCCGCGCTTGCTTGCCACTGTGCCGAATGTCGAAAAAATGATTCGCCAATCGAGCCAGTAGTTCCAGTTATCGCAATACCACTTGTCCGCTTGCACTTTTATGTCGTCCGGCAACTCGTCTCGGCCGTTGACCTGGGCCCAACCAGTGATGCCGGGAGGAAAGTTCAACACGCCGTGAGACTGCCGCATTTGCGTGAGTTCGGCCTGATTATACAGAGCCGGGCGAGGACCAACTAAGCTCATTTCGCCCTTAAGCACGTTAAACAATTGGGGCAGCTCATCGAGACTGTATTTGCGCAGGAATTCACCGACGCGGGTCACCGGCGAAGGCAGCTTCAGCATTTGATCCGTGGGCAGATCAGGAGTGCCCACATACATGGTTCGAAACTTATAAATTTCAAACAATTGACCGTTGCGTCCGACGCGCTTCTGGCGAAACAACGCCGGACCCGGCGAATCAAGCCGTATCGCCACTGCAATGGCCAGCAAAAGGGGCGCAAATCCCATTATGGCGACGGACGATAAGACGATGTCAGTGAATCTTTTCAAGAACATAGCGACAATTTTACGGTAACCTGAACCAATCGCTTTGAATCATTTTCATCCTCGATAATTTTTGCATGGAACTTTCTGTAATTGTCGTCAGCTGGAACACAAAGGCTCTCCTCGACCGCTGTCTGGAAACCTTGAGAGCTGAGCTCGAGCGGCTCAAGCCCGCCCAGCGGTCGGAAGTTTTTGTCGTAGACAACAATTCGGCGGATGGATCTAAACAAATGGTGCGGGAAAAGCATAAATGGGCGGAGCTCATTGCCAATCCCGAAAATCGCGGCTTTGCCGCAGCCAACAATCAAGCTTTCAAGAAGGCAAGCGGAAAGCTTTTGCTGCTCCTCAATCCCGACACCGAAGTAAAACCGGGCGCCATTGAGACTCTGATCAAATTTCTTGAAGCGCATCCGCGAGCGGGCGTGGTGGCACCGCAGCTTTTGAACTCTGATGGGACGATCCAGCGCTCATGCAGAGAATTCCCCACTTTTGTCGGCATGGTGTACGAGCTTCTCGGACTGAGCCGGTTGTTTCCAGGCAACAAGGTGTTTGGACGTTACAAGATGCTTGATTGGAATCATGATGACGAGCGTGAGGTCGATCAGCCCGAAGGCGCATGTTTGCTTGTTCGCCGCCAGGTAATGGATCAAGTTGGTGTGCTGGACGAAGGTTTTTTCATGCTTTTTGAAGAAGTCGACTGGTGTTATCGCATCAAAAAATCGGGCTGGCAGATCTGGTTCACTCCTGCCGCGCAAGTCGTGCACCACTACGGACAATCAATAAAGCAGGTAAAGACGAAAATGATTTTGTCCTCGCACCGAGGACTGTATCGATTTTGGTTCAAACATTATCGGAAGGACCGCTGGTATCTTGATGTGCTTGCCTATTTCGGACTGATGGCTTTGGCTTGGGTGAGAATTGCCGCTTTCTCGCTTAGAACGCTTGCAGGGCGGCACAGCAATGCTTAGGGAGGCGGCGTAGAAGTCCTTGCAGCGCGGGGAGTCGAGGGTTTTCAAAACGGCGAAGCAATGCGGAAGAGGAGCGAGCGTGAAGGTCCTTGCAGCGCGGGGAGTCGAGGGTTTTCAGAACGGCGAAGCAATGCGGAAGAGGGGCGGACTCTAAGATGACTAACGGCATGAAGGTGCTGGAGTTTCCCGAAGGCAGGCATGTGGGCATTCTCTACGCCGTGGACATAGTCCTCAAAGAGGAGAAAGTGTCCATTCGCTCGGTCGGTCTTGAGTTGCGGGAAACCAAATTGGGACCGGCAAGGGGCCGTGTCGCCGTGCCGGCAAATCGTCATCTATTGTTGAGCATGGCCATGAACAGCGCATCGGACTTGAGCGCGCTCGCTTGCTTGCCGCCCGACGCTCTCAACGCCATATACTTGCCAGGAGTCCCGCTTACGGGCGCCGACCTGAGGCCGATTGCCCACATAGAGAGCATCTTGTATGTGGCTTGCAATAGCATGGACTATGCTCCGGCCCACAAGACGTCCCTCGACGAGTCTGCTCTCGAGCTAATCGCATCGCTGCCGTTTTTGAGGTATCTAAGTTTGTGTGACGCTCAAATCACCGATGCCTCTGTTGCCACACTCGAACGCCTGACGAATCTGGAGCTTCTCTCATTGTCCGGCAACAATATATCCGATGAGGGTGCCCGCATCTTTGGCAATATGCTCAGATTGGAAGTACTCCACTTGTCCCGCACCGGTATTACCAACGGTGTGCTTCCGTTTCTCGCTGCTCTCAAGAATCTGAAGGAAGTGGACTTTTCCCGTACCAGTCTGACGCCTGAAGCAATCGGACACTTTCTCGAATCGCACCCGGGATGTCATCACACCAGGTACTTCGGCTCCTATCAATTCAGCAAGTCGCTTTGACAGTAAGTCGAACAGAAAACACCCGTTGTCAAGGAGTTGCGTTTCACGTACAAATGCGGGGGGTCCGGAGCCGCAGCTTAAATCTGGCAGTCAAGGGCAGTTTTTAACCCGATTGTTTGAACTTTTTGCTTCCCAAAAACGTTTTGACTTATGTGAGGCAGAAGCGATAACGATCGGAGGAGACAACAATGGAAATTTTTGTTGACTCTATTTTGTTGAGTTGCGCCATTGCTTGTATTGCCGTCTGGATTGGCACCATTGTCGGCTTGGCACTGCTTAGAGGCGCCGATGATCGCATCTTCTGGGTCTGATGAGCAGCGAAAATTCCGCTTCGGCGCAAGACGAGGCGGCAACACGAGGCGGCAAAACGAGGCGCAATGGGCTAATGCAACA
>DATNRC010000003.1:0-11868 GCA_036703705.1 Candidatus Obscuribacterales bacterium | reverse complement strand
ATGCGGAATAGAGGTTGGAATAAAAACCGTCAACAGTGCCGCTGCCGGTGACAGTTTCCTTTTCAGGGCCACCAGGAAACCAAAGGAAACCACGGCATCAATGCCTGTAAACAAGAAGGAGAAGCCTTGCCGGCAAACGCGAAAGAGCAAAAGCCCGGTGAGCACGCACATACCCATGAGCACAGACGTCGCCCAGGGGTTGCGGCGCCAGTCGCCTGCACTCGCCCCGCCAAACGCGATTAGCGCCTCAACAAGAAATGACAGGCCTATTGCAGCTCTTAAAATCCACTCCAGCCAGGGCCTGGTTTGCGCACCGTGGGCCATCAGCCCAAGAATGCCGCATCCCAAAACAACCAAGAAATCGAACACGAAAAGCCCCTTCAGGCATTGAAATTAAAACACAAAGCGTTTTTTAATCTTTTCCAGCATGCTATCATATTGTCAAGATCTGACAGCGTAGCTATCTTCTATCATAGTCAGACTTTAGAAAGAAAAGCGCTGGGCAGATTCCAAAAGTTCGGAGGTAACAGATCAAATGAGAACTCGTAAATTTCTAAGTGCAGCACTGTTGGCTGGCGTCTGTGGCTTCGGACTGCTGGCGACATCAAGCTTAGCTAGCGGACCACTCGTTATGCCCGTTAGTGTTGCTCCACACGTGACGCCGGTAGTTAAGGCCGTTCCGGTCCAGACCAAAGCTCTCATGCTTTATCGCGAATTTCGCACGTTCTGGCTGTCGAGAGGCATTGTAAGGTAGCCCAGGAAAAATTTGCCTTCGGACTTTTGAGCGGGTGCCCTCGCCGGGAACCCGCTTTTTTCATTTCCCGACTCCTGCATCCGCTTGCAAGGCAGTTATCAGACCAATGGCGACGAAAAGAGGGGGGATGGGCACATCAGCACGGCTATTGCCTTATGACTTCATTCAATGATGAGCATGAGGTTGGATGGCATTCCAAACAAATAGAACTGCACAATTCGGCAGCGCGCGTCATCATTTACCAGATCTAAAAGCTCCTTTTGACCCAGCAGATTGAGATTTTCCTCCCGGGCGAAGAAGTCTTTGCCCATCATCTTCAGCGCACGCCGGAAGAGCTCCGGCGGCAGCCAATGCAAAAGCGGCAAAACCGTATGAAACTCAACCGGATACCAGCGATTCGGTGTTGTTATACAGCTTCTTCTGGCGACACGGCACAACTCTTTCAAAAACCGCCTCTGATTGTCTCTATTGCCAACATGCTCGATGACGGCCCAGCTCACCGCAATGTCAAAACTCTTGTCCTCAAAGGGCAATTCGAGACCGTCTGCTTTGATAAATCTAAGCCCCGGATACTGAGTCTCGAGAAACGACGCGTCTTCCAGCCCGACCGCAGTGACGCGCTCGCTGTATGGATACAGCTTTTCAAAGAAATTGGAGTCGATGCGGCTGTCGCTGGTCACGCCGATGTCAACAACCGAAGTTATCGATTGGGGTTTGAACTCCAGCATGAAGCGGTCAAACATGCGCCGGCGCATCTTGTCTGAGATGCGCTCGATAAGTGGAAGCAAAGGCCCCTGATATTGAAAGTCGCCTTTGATTCCTTCCGTCATTGCCAGACCTTTTCGCGTTTTTTCAGCATCAAGCAGTTGTTTAGTTCTGAGCATACTACAGCTGTATCATTGATAAGGATTGCAAAAGGGAGGATTGTCAGCAAATGATCCTGGTCACCGGCGGCGCAGGCTATGTTGGCAGTCACTTTGTGCATCGATATTTGAAGGAAAGAACGAATGAAGAAGTCGTAGTCGTAGATGACTTGTCTGAGGGGCACAAAGAAGCCATCGCCAATCTCGACAGAATTCATCCGTTTTTCGTCGACATGGGCGATTTCGGTGCGATGGTCGATATTTTTCGCCGCTTTCCCGTCACGCAGGTCGTGCATTTTGCAGGCAGCTGCTATGTCGGCGAATCAGAGCAAGTGCCGAGGAAGTATTTCTCCAACAACGTCATCAACTCCCTCAATCTTCTAAGCGCCATGGAAGAATGTGGCGTGAGGCAGATTGTCTTCTCCTCCACCTGCTCCACATACGGCATTCCCCAACAATTGCCGCTTGTTGAAACGCATCCGCAAGAGCCGATAAACACCTACGGTCTGACGAAGTTGATGATTGAGAAAGCTATCCAGACATATGGCAGAATACATCAATGGTCTTACGTCTTGCTGCGTTATTTCAATGCCGCCGGAGCTGACGATTCCGGCTTGATTGGAGAAAGCCACGCTCCCGAGACGCATTTGATTCCGCTGGCGCTGAAGGCTGCTCTCGACAGAACAAAACCGCTGACCGTATTCGGCACCGATTATGATACCAGAGACGGCACTTGCATCCGCGATTACATTCATGTCTGCGATCTCGCCGATGCGCATATCAGGGCGCTGGAGCTGATCGAGAGCAATGGCTATCGGGGAGAATTGAACATGGGCACCAGCCATGGAGCCTCTGTCAAGGAGGTGATCCAAATGTGCAAAGAAGTGACAGGAATGGAAATCCCGGTCGAGTATGGACCGAGGCGAGCAGGCGACCCGGCCGTCCTTACCGCTGATCCTTCGCTGGCTGAGAGGATTCTCCACGTCAGGGCAAAGTATGACCTCAGGAGTATTATTGAAACCGCCTGGAATTGGGAAACTAACCGGCGTTACTAACGATAAATGACAAGCCACGAAGCAGAAAAAGGTGCAATCAGACAGCCGCTCGTGTCGGTGGTTCTGCCATGCCTCAACGAGGAAAAAGCAATCGGAATTTGCATCGAGAAAATTCGAAAGGCATTCACAGACGGCAACATCGACGGAGAAATTGTTGTTTGCGACAATGGTTCCACAGACCGATCCGTAGAAATCGCTGAGAGCATGCAGGTCAACGTTGTCCATCAACCGGAGCGCGGTTATGGCAACGCCTATCTCAAGGGCTTCAGCGCCGCCAGCGGAAAGTACTTCATTATGGCTGATGCAGATGATACATATGATTTTGCCCTCATCCCCATTTTCTTAGCCAAACTCCAGGAGGGCTTCGATTTCGTCACTGGAAGCAGATACCTGGACAAAGGCAGCGCCAACATCACCTGGCTGCACCGCTATATCGGTAATCCGCTTCTGACGATGGCTTTGAATACTCTTTTCGGGACGCCATACACGGATGTCTATTGCGGGTACAGAGCTTTCTCCCGGGAGGCCTATGAGAAGATTCGCCCCGTCAGTCCCGGCATGGAATTCAATCTTGAGCTGGCTATTAACGCCCACCTGGCCGGTCTGAAGTACACGGAGATAGCGATAACGCTGGCGCCGAGGATTGGTGAGTCAAAGTTGAGCACCTTCCGCGACGGCTGGCGAAGCCTGAGGATGATGCTTCTGTATTGCCCCAACAAGGTCTTTCTTGTGCCCGGAATCGTGCTTTCTGTGCTGGGAGTCGCCCTTCATGCCATCGTGCTTCTCGGGCTTGTGCACCACGAAGGAAGGCAGCTGGGCACTATTACCAGCATCTTCGCCACTGTTTTCACCGTCGTGGGCGTTGAGACTCTTTTGTTGGGGCTGCACGCCAAAACGTATTCCTGGAGCCGCCGTTTCGATGCGCATCAGGAGCTTCTTGTCAAATTCTACAAAGTCTTCCATCTGGAGTCCGGCCTCATCCTGGGCAGCAGCATGGTGCTTGGAGGAGTGGCAATCTTTGGCTATCTGATTTACGAATGGATAAAGCTCGACCTTATGCCTTTGCCGCACCCGGAATGGGCTTCATTAGGGGCCACTCTTATTATTGTCGGCTGTAGCATCACATTCTCTTCGCTTTTCATAAGCGCGATGTCCATCTCCAAGTCCGGCAGTTGATCGAATCGCCGGCGGCAGCATCACATTCTTTTCGCTTTTTGTACGTCCGATGTCTATCGCAAAATCCGGCAGTTGATCGAACGGGAACGCCCGTCCGCCTGGGCGATTATGGCCGCCGGGCAATGAGGCGAATGTTCGAAGTCTCAAACCCGAGGCCCGCACGCACAAGGTCGAAGGCGGTGAAAATACAGAGCAGAGGAACATTTTGAAAGGGGTTCAACCAATCAGCCAGCAAGTGGTTTTGCCACCGCTCCTCGACAAAATGATGGAGAGAGAAAATCCAGAAAGAATGACCGGGCAAAAACTCGAAGCCTTTCACTTGCAAGCCGTTGTTTTTCGCAAGGCGAGCGAGCGTATCGCGGTTAAACAGATTCCAGTGGCGAGGAAAGTGATATCCGCCCCAATACCGGTTTTTGAATAATTTCACATCGAGGCTGTTCGTATTGGGAGTCTCCACAACCAGGACACCACCGTGGTTCAAGAGCGCCGACAATGACTTCACGACTTTGTCCGGATCATCGACGTGCTCTAAAACTTGCAGCATCACAATGAGATCGAATTGGCCTGCCGGCAGCTTCTTACACACTTCTTCAATACGCCCGTAGAATCCTTTGAACCCTTCGCCGTTAAGCCTGTCGATCTGGCGCTGATCGAGCTCCACCCCGTAAAGATTCTCTTTCGGCACACCGAGCTTATGGAGCATCTTGAGGAAACGCCCATTACCACAGCCGACGTCGAGAAAAACGGGTTTGGACACCGGCAGATGCTTGAACAATCCCTTTATCTTCGCCCTGTCCATCTGCTCTTTGGCCCAAACGGCAAGAGGATGGATTTGCGTGTCGTAGTTGTATGAATAGTAGCTGGGCGGATATATCGTCGGCAGCTCGTCGGCGACAGGGCGCGGATTTAGATAGACATTGGAGCAGGCCTTGCATTCGACCATGCGAAATTCATCGTCGGATGTCTTGTACTCAAAGTCCCTGCCCGTGGCATATTCAACGAAATCATCACCGCGGCAGACGCCACATCTCACCGCATTCAGTTGCAACCGCCGGCTAGTGGAGTTCATTTATGCTGAGGTTTCTGCCCTTCCCCTGAGAGGAAGACTGCGATAAACCGAGACCAGGAAATGGAGATAGCTGCGTCTTACCGTTATCTCCGGGCGGTCCTTGATGGCGTCGTGCACGAGGGGACGGTTGTAGTAAGGAACGCCCGGCCATATGTGGTGCTCAGCGTGATAGCACATATTGTGGGGCGAGAAGAATGCCGCTTCCACAGCGCCGGGGACAAAGCTGACCAGTCTTTGCGCGTCCGCCTCTTCATCCGGCACTCGAGGAACGGCATGATCGCAAAAAGCACGAATCTCGTCGCCGACAAACACGAAGTAAATGGGTGCCACCCACAAGAGGGGATACAGATACCAGGGCACGCCAATAAGCACAAATATGCTGAAAATTATGGGGTGGGTAATCAAAACCGGTATGCGCTGAATAATAAAACCGGACAACGATCGGCGCCGGGACTTTTCATCGTTTGGAGCTTTTATTGAGCTAAGGACGTGACCGAGAGGAGTGACCTTAAGCACGGTTTTGCCGAAGGTAGCCAGTCCGGACAAGAAGAGAAGAAACTCAAAACGTCCGTTCTTATTGCCCATAATGTGGAGGTAACGGTCGGGATCAACAGCCGTGCCCAGCGTCTTATGGTGCTCTAGATGGTTTTTCCTGCCGTCTTCAAGAGCCATAAACAACGGTCCGTAGATGAGCCAGCGCGAGATTCTGTCATTCACGGCATGGTCGCTGTTGAGGCAAAAGTGCATGCCGTCATGTCCCATTATGAAAAGAGCGTATTGCCTGAGGGAAATCCAGACAAAGCATGCTGCGTAAACGAAAGGATGGGGAAAGTGGGCGGCGACGGCAAAAGCCAGCAAGATTCCGCCCCAGTTCTTGACCAGGTCAAAGGCGACGACTTGAGGGCGAAACTGCATCCATTGCCTGAGCTGTGCCTGGCTGACTGACTGGCGCACGGTTTGCTCAATGGGCGAAATAGGATCGGAAGTGGTCTTTTGCATTGGAAGTTTCCAACCAGGATTGGTTGCCCACCCAACTCCATTTTACAGTTTGGCCCGTTAATGATCAAAAGCTCCACGGGCCGCAACCGGCGTGTGACGCGCTGCGTCCGGGCGGCAGCTCGCGGATTCATTTCACGAACCTCACGAACCTCACCAACCTTGGCGAACTCAGATCAGGTTGCGCGCCGCGAGCTTTTCATGATCTGTGCCACCACCAGTGGTTCGTCACAGCACAGGCGGCGCCGCCGCAGAGCTAATCATCACGAATGTCGCAAAAGGCAAGCTTTCACAGCGCCTGGTATTGAAGGTCACTTGCCGATGCGGACGATCATCTCTTCAGGTCCGGCAAGATTGAGGCGTTCTCTCGCCAGACGCTCGATGCCGTTTGACGATCGATAGCTGGAAAGACCCTCTCTCAGCTCCTTGTTGACTTCTTGCGCCTGCTCATGACTGGCCTTTAGCGCCACAGCCTGGTTTCTTAGAAATACCTGCCGCTCAAAGCTGCCGTAGATCGCTCTGCCGGCTTGATAAATAGCCAGGACAAGTATAAGCATGATGCCTATTTCGCGCACCATGCGCGTATTAATTGTTTTGCCGAGATTGTTTTGTTGCTCTTTGAACAGTTTGATCAAGGCGTTCACCGAAAAAGGAAAGCTCCCAGCGGCATGATCGCTCGTTTTAGTCCAGAACGCAAGCTAAATCTTTTCAGATTGATCGCTCCTCAGGGCAGCGCCCTGGCTTAGATCATTTCAATCCCAGCCTGGCTCCGGCAGGCTCGAGCAGCTTAATGCCGCCCCTTTCGTCCCGGCATGCACTTTGTCCAGGTCGCTTATGATGGCATTGATTTGCTTATGAAAGTCCTCAAAAATCCTGTCCACTCTGTCTGCGGTCGGCGCTTCAAAGTGAAGACGCATTACGGGCTCCGTTCCGCTTGGTCTGATGAGCACCCATGTGTGATCGTCAATGCAGAGCTTGAGACCGTCTTGGCGCCCTACTCTCACGACATCCTCGCCCGCAAGCTTGGCAATCGGCTTCTCGCCAAGCTGCTCCATGAGCGCCTTTTGCATGCGCTGGGCAAGATGCAGATCTCCCCGGCGCGCGAAAAAATCAGATCCCACCTCAGCTACCAGATCTTTCCAGATTTGCGAAATTGGTTTGCCTTCGTATTGGATCATTTCCAGAACCAAAAGATCAGCTAGAATACCGTCCTTCTCGGGTATGTGCCCCTTGACGGACACGCCGCCGGATTCCTCTCCGCCAATCAGTACGTCGTGCGCGCGCATCATTTCGCCGACGTATTTAAAACCAACCGGCGTCTCGAACAGCTCGAGGCCGTAAAGTTTCGCCAATTTATCCAGCAAATGCGTCGTGCAAACGGTGCGCACTACAGCGCCCTTTTGCTTCTTGTTCTTGACCAGATGGCGTGTCAGCAAACAAAGCAATTGATTGGCTGTGAGGAATGCTCCCGTTTCGTCGATGACGGCAAACCGGTCGGCATCACCATCGGTGGCAAGACCGACATCAAGCTTTTCTTTCTTGACCAGCTCGATCAATTCTTTCAGATATTCTGGCTTCGGCTCGGGCATGCCGCCGCCGAACAGGGGATCCCGCCAATCGTGCAGCACAGCCACTTTTATGCCCGCCTCTTTCAGAATCTGGTCGAGGTACCCGCGGCTTGTGCTGTAGAGCGCATCATAACCGACGCTGAATCCTGATTTGGCGAGCGCTTCCATGTCTACGAGCTTCTTCAACGCTTCGATGTATGAGGCTTTGGGATCGAAACGCTCGACGGCACAGCGCTCGAATTCATACGGCGCAGGCATGTCCTGAAGATGGCTTGTGATGCTGTTTGTAATGTCCGGGGTGGCCGGCCCGCCGTAGGGAGGAATATATTTGATGCCGCAGTACTGAGGGGGGTTGTGACTGGCTGTAATCTGTATTGCGCCGGCCGTGGGCTCCTTTTGCACAGCATAAGCAATGCAAGGAGTGGGCACGTCGCGAGTGGAAACGCGCGCGTAAATACCGATGCTGGCAAGGATCTGGGCGCATCGCTCGGCAAATTTCTCGGCTAAAAATCGAGTATCGTAGCCGATGAGAATGGGCTTGTTTTTCGCTTCGGCACCGGTGAGAGAGTATTCGTTCTTGGCGTACATGCCGATGGCGTATGCCACTCGCTCAACATTGGCAAAGGTGAAATGCTCAGCAATAATCGCCCGCCACCCGTCGGTGCCGAATTTGATCTCTTCTGTCATTTGCTTAACCGCTCCCTGATCGAAGCAACTCCATGTATTCTTTCACAGCTTGCCATGCTGTGCCTGCCTGCCACTTGCCGCGGTAAAGTTTGTCTACGGGGCGGCTGCCGGGGGGCCAGACATGAGAAGGGCGCAAAGCTTCGATGTCATCTTCAGATTCAAACTCAATCGCCGAGCCATCTCTGCCGTACAAACGAATTCTCTCGGAGGTCACGGTTGAGCGTTCCATGTCACTCGGCTCAGACATGTCCTGGAAACGCGTCGCCATGCGGAAGCCATCGAAGCCAAACACAGCCGTGAGGGCGTGCCAATTGCCGTCGTCATCCACGAGCTGGCGGCGCTCAACATGCAATCCGCGAGCCAGATCAATGCTCCAGAATTGCCCGTCGCGCCTGACAAGACTCAGGCGTCCTACGCGGTCGATGGCCATGCTTTCGCCGGCCGCCCGGACGCGCCCCTCGGGATCGCGAACAACAACTCCGTGCTTGTCGCTTTCTCCGTAAGATTGAAGATTGCCACCGCCATCGGTGCGGACAAAGAAGAGCAAGTGGCCGTTGTCGTCGTATCGCGCCCTGAGCACCGGACCCAGGGGCGAGCGCACCTCAACAACCCGGCCGAGCGAATCCTTGACGATTTCGGCGCCTGTATCAAAACGCTCTCTGCGTCTGCCTCCAGGCAAAAGGTCGAGTTCGGGATCGGGCGGCACGGCATGTCTGAAGGGAGGATTTTTTCTCGTCAGGCCTTCGCCGTTGGCAGGCTCTCCCGCCCGAATAAAAGCGGCATGCTCATCTTGCGCAAGCACATCAGCATGATCTTCGCTGTCTTCGCCGGCATCAAGCGTGTCTTCATCATCCCAGTCGGAGTCATATTCTTCCCAGAAGATGAAATTGTCATCGTCGAGGAAATTGCTGGCGGGCTCTCCTGCGCCGGTATTGAGCCAATTGTCGAGCAAAGTGACAGCACAAGAACGCGCCATTGCTGGTGTTGCCGCATCATCCGGCTCTTGCTTGCACACAACCGTTGAGGCATGCTCGGAGAGCATCTCCGCCAGAGCCCTCAAATATGAGGGTTCTTTGGTCACCTCCCCCTTCTGGATGCTCTCATTAAACCAATCGCTTTCCTGCGATAGAGCGGCAGGGCGGCGAGGCACGGTGAGCTCGTTGGTTTTGATTGGCGCGAAGGAGGGGGTTCTTTCAGGCTTGAGCAATTGCCTCTCGGAAGCGGCGGCGGTCTCAGCCAGGTAATTGAGGAAGTCGACCGACTCCCGCTCGGAGGGAGTCAACGGCAATTGATCGGCAGTCAGGGACGGGCGGTTGATTGCCTGACCGATTGTCGGGCGTAGCATGCTTGCGCCATGGAAAATCGCACTGGCATGAGGCAGTTTAACTTCTTGAGGCTGGACAGCCGGTCCACTCTCGGAAATTCTTTCTCCACGCGATAATCGCGTTTCACATCCCCGCCCGACGCGAGAATTCTCGCTGCCTATTCGTCCGTGTTTGCGGCCAACTGCACGAAGTTGATGTCGTGGCCAGTCACCGAACTCCATTGTTTATCGCCCCCAGCCAGGCCCTAATAGTACAACGATCTTTGCAACATGACCAATTAACGGTAGATCAGAAGTCGAGGGGCGGGCCCGGAAGTTGTCAGGCGAGCGCGCAAGCGATGCTCCCTCACATTGCCGGAACCCGTCTCATCTTGCGCTTGCCCGAGTTGACAACGGACGGATGATGATAGGTTATTTCTTCCGTGCCGAAGAGAATGTGGTCGATCGTCTCCACTCCTTGCATGAAAGAGTGATCCTGATTGGACACTTCGTACTTCCAGGCGCCGAATCTTCCCCGGCTGAAAATATCCATGGCAACCAATTTCTCGTTGATTGGATTGAGAACTTCGTCCCGCTCGAGAAAAGGCGTTGGATAACCAAATTCAATCCGTTTCTGCCATACGCTCACGATTTTCTCGTCCTCGCTCAGCAATCCAATTCCCTTAAGGGCGTTCACGGTGTCGTCTTGCAAGCGCCCGTGTTCGACTTTCTTGGCGGGCGATTCGCTTATCTCGCACAACAAAGACCATTGCTCGCCGGGCCTGGGGACATTGTGCTTGGAGTAATTGGAGAAGACCGTGATGCGGTAGAAGGGAAACTGATTTTCGACAAAGTACATCCAGCACTTCGTTTGCAAAATCGGCGGCGGCGCGCCCTCCATTCCCAGTCCGACCAGATTGGTTGACGAGTAGAGAAATTTGTGCGTGTATTTCTTAAGCTCCGGAGCGCCCGAAAGAGCTGATAAGAGAGCTGTGAGCGGCATGCTCGAGAGGAGAAACTCATATTCGATCACCGAGCCGTCATTGAGCTTGACTTGCTTTTTGTCAGGATTCACCTCGACAATCGCGCGGCCGAAAATCATGCGCTCTTTGGGCAAATTCTCTGCTACTCGCTTCCAGATCGTACCTGTTCCGCCGTAAAGGGGGAAGCGAAACTTGGAATTCGGCCCCCAGCCCAGATCGTCCTGACGGAGGACGAGATTGCGCAGTATCCGTGTCAGATCCACCGTAGCGACGCGCTCCTGCATCCAGCATGCAGAGAGGCTGCGCGGTGGATAGGCCCAGACTTTGTAGTTGTAGGGGAGAAAAAAAACATCGGCAAGCCCATTGCCAAAATGCCTGAGAATCCAGTCTTCAAAGCTGTCCGTTCGCAGCGGAAGCGCCGATTTGTTGTGAACCGACAAAAGGCCCTCCAGGCACGGCACCAGATCTTGTGCCGGCAGGCGCCAGATGTTGTTTTGAATGGGATAAGGAATGAACTGTCCGCGCAGCCACACCCAGGCCTCCCGCTGGTGATGCACCCATTCCTCACCCAGGCAGCGGTCGAGAACCTCGTCGAAATAATCATAGTGGGAAAACAAAACGTGGCCGCCGAGGTCCCAGACAAAACCCTTTTCATCCACGACAGAGCTGGCAAGCCCCCCGGGATGGTCGCTTCTTTCAAGCAGCAACCAGTCTTTCTGCCCCAGCTCATTCAGACGCCAGGCTGCGCCCATGCCTGTCGGTCCGCCGCCGACGATCAAAAACTTGTGGCGTTGTTTCCTCGTCATCCTACCTTTTCTTTCACATCCATGAGCTGCCGGAAAGCACGAAAGCAAAATTTGATTAGCTTCGTCAGGCGCAAGGAGGGCTCACCAAGCGAACGCGCCCTGTGACTGACGGGCTTTTCGACGATGTTGTAATTATGTCTTTTGGCAAAGATGGCAATCACAAGTGATGGTGCCATGAGAGTGTCATCTTTCATGCGTTCGTGCAATTGCGTCCAAATCTCTCTTCGGAAAAGCTTACACGGTATATTGGGGTCAACCAGCTTGACGCTGAAAATTGCGCCCAGAGTAAACGATATGAATTTCGAGAGCCAGAGGCGAACCAGAGGATCCTGCCGCCGAGTACGAATGCCGAAAACGCCGTCGGTTCCCGGTTTAAGCATTTGCTGCCAGAAGCCGGGGAAGCAGTCGAGCGGAATCTGCCTGTCGCTGTCGACGAGAAAAACATATTCGGAGTCTGCCTCATTCAAGGCACGAATGAGCGACGGACCATGACCGCTGTTTGCTTTATGAATAATCCTCAGTCGCGAGTCGGCTGAGGCGAGCTGGTCGAGAATGGCGCCCGTGCCGTCTTTGCTGCCGTCGTTGACGACGATGAGGCAGGAATTCGG
>DATNRC010000002.1:0-4235 GCA_036703705.1 Candidatus Obscuribacterales bacterium | reverse complement strand
TTATGCCACTACATATGGTGCATGTCTAAACCTCACAATCGCAGACATGTCCTCAACCCCTTGGCATATGGCCGGGAATTAGCGGATTGGGTGGCCGGACATTAGTGGAATCGGTGGCCGATTTCGAGCGGAATTTCCATCAATATTGCCAGACGCCACAACATCTACCTCATTCTTGTCTTCTTCGACTTCGAATTTCTGCAACCGGCAAAACACGTGCATGGCGTGAAGCTGGGCGGACGCGGCTCCTTTATAAGCGATGCGACAAAGCAGAAGCATCTCATTGAAAGCGTCATTCAGCCTGTTCTCAAACGATTCGGCAACGAGCGGCAAGTCCTTGCCTGGGAAGTGATAAACGAGCCCGAGTGGGCGATGAGGATACACCGGGGGAAAAACAGCACGCAATGGCAAATTCCCAGGGAAACTATGCAAGGCTTCGTCAAAGAAGTGGTGCGAACCATTCATGCCTTGGCCAGGCAACCTGCCACCGTGGGTAGTGCAGCACGCCACTGGCTTGGCTTGTGGCAGGGCTGCAATCTCGATATCTACCAATTCCACTACTATCCCAATCACGAAAGCCGCAGCCCGCTTGCGTCTCCGGCGGCAAGGCTGGGGCTCTCCGAGCCCGTAGTGGTAGGGGAGTTCCCGACAAAATCAACCTCCAGATCAGCGCAGAAACATCTGGAGATTGTTTCAGCGCATGGATATGCAGGAGCTCTTGCCTGGAGCATGAGAGGAAATGACAGATACTCTGATTTCCAGAAAGCAGCCAAATCAATGAAAGAGTGGCGCGAGAAAAGAGCAAGGAAAAC
Organism: Candidatus Obscuribacterales bacterium; assembly: GCA_036703705.1. Classification (GTDB taxonomy): domain Bacteria; phylum Cyanobacteriota; class Vampirovibrionia; order Obscuribacterales; family Obscuribacteraceae; genus DATNRC01. The sequence continues at coordinate 3,423 of DATNRC010000002.1, read as the reverse complement.
TCCCTGAGACAGCGCCAGGAGAAGGTACTTGCCTGATGCCCCTCAAACCAAAAACTATGAGGCAAAACTCCGTGCAACAGCGCCACACGAAAAGATTTCCTCGCAGTCCGTCATAGCGCGAGGGACAAATGTGCTCGACAACAGCACCGCACGAGAAGATTTCCTCGCAGTCCGTCATAGTGCGAGGGACAAATGGGCGCGACAACAGCGCCACATGAGAAGACTTCCTCGCAGTCCGTTTAAGAGAACGACCAGGCAAAACTGCGTAAAGGGGACGAAAATGACACTTGACAACAATGTGGCGCAACTAGCACAAGTGAAGTTCTAGTTAACCACTCATGAGCGCTTGATTCAGCTCATACGTTTATCTAAGTTCTGAGAGCTTTTCGACAAACTTAGCTTTCGTATTCGGCTGATCAAAACAGCAACAAAACAATCAGCTCTCCCAGCTTTTCCTTTTCTCATGACGCGCACCAGGCCCTGGTTGTCGCGGTCTGAGGTGTGTTCTCTCCTCGGCTACTGCCATGAGCCTGCGCGTTTGCGGGCTCGTAAAGGCCGGCGATGAGTCTCATCTCACTTACCGGAGTGCCACTAAATGAGTGAAAATAAAGACGCCGCTTCCAAAAGCGATCTGCGGCAAGACTTTCTCGCCTCTATTGTGGTGTTTCTCGTCGCCCTTCCGCTGTGCATGGGCATCGCCATTGCCTGCGGTGTTCCACCGGCCCAGGGTCTGATCAGTGGTATCGTTGGTGGAATCATCGTCGGCATGATTTCCGGCGTGCCGCTCCAAGTGAGCGGACCCGCTGCAGGGCTCACTGTTCTCGTCTGGGATGTCGTGCAACGACACGGCGTGGAGGCGCTGGCTGTCGTCGTGCTTGTTGCCGGCGGAATTCAACTTGCGGCCGGGCTTTTGAAGTTGGGGCGATGGTTTCGCGCTGTTTCCCCGGCAGTCGTCAACGGCATGCTGGCAGGCATCGGCATTTTGCTTGTTGCCAGCCAGTTCCACGTCATGTTCGACCTGGCGCCGAAGAGCTCGGGACTGCCTAACCTCATCGCCATTCCAGGCGCAATTTGGAATGCGATTACGTTCGCGGACGGTGCCGGACACTTCTTTGGTGCCGGGCTGGGCTTCTTCACCCTGGCAGTGCTCTTCCTCTGGAAGAAGTTTCATCTGGATGAGAAATCGCACCTGCCCGGGCATTTGCCGGCCATTGCCGGAGCTACGCTCATAGCGCTCGCCTTCCAGTTGCCGGTCAAGTACGTAGACGTGCCGGACAGCCTCATCAAAGCGATCAATTTCACAGGATTCGACGCTCTCGGTCACATCATCGAGGCGCCGATCCTCCTTGCCGCTCTCTCGATGGCGCTTATTGCCTCGGCGGAGACGCTCCTGAGCGCCACGGCTGTCGATCAGATGCATCAGGGTCCCCGAGCCCGCTATGACAAAGAGCTCGTTGCTCAGGGCGTCGGCAACATGCTTTGCGGCTTCCTGGGAGCGCTGCCCATTACGGGCGTCATCGCGCGCAGCACCGTCAACGTGCAATCTGGCGCCAGAAGTCGCCGCTCGGCGATTTTTCATGGCGTCTGGATCCTGCTTGCTGTCATGCTCTTGCCGTTCGTCCTCAAGCTCATTCCCACGGCGAGCCTCGGTGCGCTTCTCGTCTTCACGGGCTTCAAGCTCATTGACGTCAGTGTGATTCGCAAGCTGCGCGCTTTCGGCCACAGCCAGGCGGCAATTTACGCCGCTACGGTAGGCATGATCGTCACCACCGATCTTTTAGCCGGTGTGCTTGTCGGATTTACTCTGTCGCTCATCAGGCTCATCCTCACGATGACCGACCTTAATGTGGAGCAGCACGAGGACAAAGAAAAGAAAACAATCGTTCTTGAAGTGAAAGGCACGGCCACTTTCCTCGGGCTGCCGCGACTGGCAGAGCCGCTGGAAGCGCTGCCTGCAGGTTTGCATGTGCGTGTGATCGTGGACGACCTCGTCTTCATCGACCACGCATGTCTTGAGCTTCTTGCGAACTTCGAGAGACGCCACAAGGCGGCTGGCGGAACAGTGGAAATCGACTGGAACCGCTTGAGAGAGCGAAGCGCCAGCCCCGCCGACGTGAAATAACGGGAGTCTTATGGAAATCCTTCTCATTCTGGCCGCATTCGCCTTTGCCTACCTCTGCCTCACCTCCAAGTCTCGCGCCGAAACGCGAAGGCGCTTCGACGCGGCGGCGGAAGCAGATCGGCTCATGAATCAGGCTCACCTCAACGAAGCGGCACGCCGCTATGATGTTGCCGAATCACAATTCCTGCGCGCATCGGGCCTGGCCAAAGAGGCAAAGGCCGCCTTCCTGACTTCAGAGGCCCTTTACGGCGCGGCGCGCATGCGCATGCACTACTCCGACGGCGCCCAGGCAGCACGGCTTCTCGAGCAAGCTCTGGCGCTGGAAAACCAGTGGTACGAGCCCAAGCCGCATTTCAGCGGGCGCATGCGCGCCGATCTGGAGCGCGCTCGCTCCCTGGCTTCTAAGTAGCGTTGCGCTTCTCAAATCTCGAAACCGGCGCGCTGGCGCCGCTGATTGAAAGGACAATCTCATGACCGGCTTGATACTTCCGGCGATGCTGCTTGCAGCATTGGGTGCCGGCTACGTTTTGCAAAGGCGCACGGAGCATACGGCCAAGGTGGCGCTTGTTTTGCTTTTCGGCTCCATGTTCGCCATGCTCGTTCCCTCGCCTCAGGTTCAGGCATACGCCTCAACGGCGTTCTTCTTCGCCATGGCCTTCGGCTGGGGCATGATCTTCGCCGATAAGAAGAACAAACGAGAGAAGCTGAAGGAAGGGCGACCGGCTTACCGCTTCTGCCCCAATTGCGCAACGCCGCTCGAGGAGCGGGAGTTCGAGGGCAAGAAGAAGCTGGCATGCACATTTTGCAGCTTCGTCTACTGGAACAACCCGATACCGGTGGCGGTGGCGCTCATTCCCTCCACCGACGGCAAGAGCATTCTTCTTGTCGAGCGTGGCGTCCCCCCCAAGGAAGGCACATGGGCTATGCCCGCGGGATTCCTGGAAACGGGCGAAGGTCCTGAGCAAGGCGCCGTTCGCGAGGCCAAGGAAGAGGCTGGCGTCGATATCATGATCGACCGTCATCTCGTCAATTTCCCGCTGCCGCAGGTCAACCAGGTGTTGATGGTATTCCTCGCCAAGCCCACCGATCAGGCGCCCAAACCGGGCAGCGATGCGAAGAGCGCCAAATACTTCCCGCTCGCTCAGCTTCCGGAGAACATCGCCTTCCCCCTCCATCGCAAGGCGATCGAGGACTGGCAAGCGGCTCGCTGATATCACAGGGGCCGATTCACAGTCAGCTTCCGGCAGAACGCAATCGACGCTGAGCACCGCTTCTGGTGCCCGATTGGGTTCTGCCTCCGT
>DATNRC010000001.1:0-5046 GCA_036703705.1 Candidatus Obscuribacterales bacterium | reverse complement strand
GAGAAGCGTGAGCAGAGTAGCGGAGACAAGCCCGCCGAGCACGACGGTCGCCAGTGGTCTTTGCACTTCGGCTCCTGTGCCGGTGGAGAATATTTTCGGCAAAAGCCCCATGATGGCCACAAGAGCTGTCATCATCACCGGTCTCAGGCGCACCGCGGCGCCTTCAACAGCAGCATCGGCCACCTGATAGCCCCGCTGCTGCAGCTGCATTATGTAGCTGACGAGAATGACGCCGTTTTGCACAGCCACACCAAATAGAGCTATGAAGCCGATGATTGCCGGCACCGACAATGTTTGATGAGAGAGAAAGAGGGCGATAATGCCGCCAATCATGGCGAAAGGCACGTTGAGCATTATCAAGCCGGCGTTTTTCAGCGAGTTGAAAGAGGCAAAGAGCAAAATGAAGATCAAAAGAAGCACCACCGGCACGACAATGGAAAGGCGTTGCATGGCGCGCTGCTGGTTTTCAAATTGCCCGCCCCAGACGATGCGATAACCGCGTGGCAGCTTGATTTGCTCGCCGATACGCTGTTGTGCTTCCTCGACAAATGAGCCGAGATCGCGTCCTCTGACGTTTGCCAGTACGGCAGTTCGCCGCTGGCCGTCTTCGCGGTTGATCATCACCGTGCCGCGAGGCATTGTGATGTGGGCCAGCTGCTTGAGTGGAACTCTTGCGCCGTCAGGTGTATCGACAAGGATCGCCTCAATGTCTTCAACAGTGTCTCTGTATTTAAGAGGCAGGCGGACGAGAAGCCCAAATCGCTTGGTTCCTTCAATGACATCGGTCACCACCTGCCCGGCCAGCGCAGTCTCAATGATTTGCTGAATGTCGGAGACATTCAAGCCGTATCGGGCAATGACGTCTCGCTTCAGTTTAATTGTCAATTGCGGCAGCCCGAGGATGTGCTCCCGCTGCATGTCGGCGGCGCCCGGAACTTGCGAAACGATTTGCTCGACCTGACTGGCAATCTTATCCAGCGTCTCCAGATCATCGCCGAAAATCTTGATCCCGAGATCAGCCTTGATACCGGCTATGAGGTCATCGATCATGTCGGCAATCGGCTGCGAAAAGGAATAAATCAAGCCGGGGATGCCGTCAAGCTCTTTGGCCATCAAATTGACGAGCTGCTCTTTGTCTTTCGTCGTTGTCCATTCCGATTTCGGGCGTAGCCCGATATACACGTCGGCATTGTCCACCCCTTCGAGATCGGAGCCCATGCCCGACCGCCCGATGCGGGAGACGATGACTGTCACCTCAGGAAACTTCTTCAGCGCTTGCTCCACTTTTGTGGCAATGCGCATGGATTCAGTATGCGCCACGCTGGGCGAGAGTTTCGTCCTAAGAAGAATGGGACCCTCATCGAGGCTGGGGATAAACTCAGAACCGAGGAAAGGAACAAGGCAGAAGCTGACGACGAGCGCGGCAAGGGAAATAAAGAGCGTCAAGAAAGGATGAGCCATCGTCTTTTTGAGCGCCGGCTCGTGCGCATTGCGGACCCACGAAACCAAAGGGTTGTGGCGCTCTACAATTTTGCCTCTCAAGAACCAGTAGCAGAGAACGGGAATAAATGTGAGCGACACAAGGAGGGCGCCAAGAATGGCATACATAAACGTCAATGCCAGGGGATGGAACATCCGCCCCTCCACCCCTTCAAGTGTGAAGAGTGGGAGATAGACGGCGACAATAATGAAGATAGCAAAGACGATTGGTCGCCCGACTTCTTTAGCAGCATTGAGAACAATCTGATATGTATGCCGAGGGCTGGCCTGCTCTTGATTGGCGTGCGACAGCTGGCGAAAAATGTTTTCCACCATGACCACGCCGGCATCGACAATAACGCCGAAGTCAACCGCGCCGAGCGTCATCAAATTCGCCGAAAGCCCCGTGTACTTCATGACAATGAAACTGAAGAGCAGCGACAGCGGGATAATCACAGCCACAATCAAGGCACTGGGGATATGCAGAAGAACTGCCGTCAGGACGACGATAACGAGCCCGCCGCTGAAGATCAAAATCTCCTTCACCGTTTCGATTGTCTTGTCGACCAGCTCGGTTTGATCGTAGTAGGGATGCAGCTCCACACCCTCCGGCAGCTCCTTTTTAATCTCCTCAATGCGCTCGCGCACGCGCTCCACTACCGCCTTGGTATTGACGCCTTTGCGCGTCAGAACCATGCCCGTTACGGCCTCGCCCTCACCATCCTTTGACGCCGAGCCGCGGCGGAATGCCGGTCCGACAACGACCTGCGCCACCTGCCCGACTTTGACGGGCGTGCCCTTCACTGTCTTGAGCACAATGTTGGAGATGTCTTGCAGGGTCTCGATGCGGCCCAGCCCGCGGATGATGATTTCCTCTCCGCCCCGCTCTATGAAGTTTCCGCCGGCATTGATATTGTTGGCGGCCAGAGCTTCCACAACGTCCCTGATCGTCAATCCGTAGCCCTTCAGCACATGCGGATTGACGAGCACCTGAAATTGCTTCACAAAACCGCCGTAGCTGACGACATTGCCGACACCCGGAACGGCACGCAGCCGGCGAGCGATGTACCAATCCTGTATGGTTCGCAGATCGGTCAGATCGTGTTGACTGCTGGTCAGGTAGTAGTTGTAAACATTGCTGAATGTCGAGACGACCGGCCCTAACAATGGCTTGGGGGCCCATTCGGGCAGCTCGATCTGAGTCAAGCGTTGTTGCACTACATTCCTTGCCCAATAAACATCGGTGTTGTCATCAAAAATGACTGTGACGACGGAGAGACCAAAACTGGAGTTGGAGCGGATTTTCTGCACGTTGGGCAAGCCGTTCAGTCCATTCTCGATCGGGAAGGTAATGAGGTTTTCCACTTCCTCCGTGGCCATGGTTTCGCAATCGGTGATGATTTGAACCTGGACGTTGCTCACATCAGGAAATGAGTCTACGGGCAGATTAAACATGGCCCAGACGCCAAGAAACGCCATGCCGACCACCGCAGCCACGGTCAACAACCGTTGCTGCATGGCAAACGTGATGATTCGCTCAATCATTGACCGTCACCAAATTCCTCTGCCGCCGCTCAAAGCCCGCTCAAATTCCCCCTTGAGGTGTCGTTGCCACTTACAATCCCAAACAGTTCTTCGCCACCATTCCTAATGCTTGTACGTCAGTTCCGTTTTCAGCATCAGGCTGCCTTGAGTTGCCACTTCTTCGCCCTCTGTAAGCCCGGCGATCACTTCGTAGTACTTTTCGCTTTCTGCGCCCAGCTTCGGATGGCGTTCTTCAAAACCATTGGCCGTGCGCACAAATACTACCTTCTTTCCTTCCAGCTCTTGAACAGCCGACTTCGGGCAAGCCAAAACATCCTGGGCAGCTCCTTCCAGATCGATCTCCGCAAACATCTGCGACTTGAAGCGCCGGTCACCGTTATCCAGGCGGGCACGAATGGCCACTGTCCGTGTGTCCGGATTGACGTGCTCGCTTATGTAGCTGATCACGGCTTGGAAATCTTCATTGGGGTAGCTGGCCACGCGCACGTGCACCTTGCTGCCCAGTCGGACGCGCTGCAGGTCGACTTCCGGCAGGTCTGCTTTGACTATGACAGTGCTCAGATCGGTTACTTTGAACATTGATTTTTCCGGATGGATCACCTCGCCCACGGCAACATCATGGTGGCTCACAACACCCGCAGTGGGGGCAATAATCCTCACCACACCCCTTATTGTTCCTGTGCGCATGACCTCTTTCAGCATTTGCACGTCGGCACCGAGAAATTCAAGGCGTTGCTGCAGTGTCTTCACGTGTTGCCGCTCGCGCGCCGTCTCTGCCTGCGCCAGTTGCAAGTCGCGTTTCAGCATTGCTTTGTTCTGGAAGAGGTTTTCTTCACGCTGCAGGTCTATTTTGGCTTGCTCGTAAGCCGCCTCGGCTTCAGCCAGTGTCGCCTGAGCGGACAAATAGTCCCGCTGCGAGGAAATCTTTTCCTTGTACAAGCCTTCTTGTCTCTTGAATTCAGACTCGGCCAGATTCTTTCTCACTTGCGCCGCCCGGTATGTCGTTCGCGCGTCTATGAGCGTTTTCGGCCGAGTGAGCAATTCGCTGTAAACCTGCCTCTCCCGTTCTTCGTGCGCCATTGCAATTTTGAGTTTGGAAAGCGCTTCGATAAGCTCAGCCTGCAGATCGCTTATCTCCTGGCTGTCGACCGTGGCCATCAGCTGTCCCTTGGTCACGACCTGCCCCGGGGAAACAAGGATCTGCGTGACGCGCCCGGTGATGCGCGAAGTGACATCGACTTCCTTGCCGAAATCGGGCTCGATCTTCCCTGTGACGTGCATGGGCAGGGAAAGTGCTCGTCTTGCTATCGGCTCGGTTTTGAGCTCAATTGTCTTGGCAACGTCGTCGCTAACTTTAATTAATCTCGGTCCCTCGTGGGCAGCCTTTTGCAAAGAAGCGTCCGCACTGTCGTTTTTCGAGCCGCAACCCTGTGAGGCAAGAATGAGAAAACCTGAGAATGCGCTGAGAACAGCCACTCGTACCCTGAAAAGAGTGACCGCGTTGATCGCCCAATTCCCCAGCTGCGTGATGGAGTTGCCGAACATCTAAAAAAAGTAACCGTTACGAGCTACAGGTAAGAGCATACACGATACACACCTGGAGTGCCTGCTTCGGGTTAAAATCGTCACTTTCAGCCATCTCTGTGTGGTTTTTGTGCGTTGTCTTCCAGCCGGCGGTAGCCCTGTGATAGAACTGCCCGACACTGTGAAATCGAGCGCCGTCCAAGGCTCTTATTCAACTAAAACACACGAACATTTCGCCAAAGTTTCATGGCTCGCCTTTCTGGGCGGGCTGTTTGCGCTCAGCCTGGCGGTAAGAATCTGGTTTTGTTTTGTCGATGCGCACGTCAACGCTTACGCCGGGTTTGATGCCGTTGGTTATATATCGGGCGCGAAAGCGCTTCAGTCGCTCTTTCAAATCAGCGCCGCTCAGTGGAAGGACGTTATGATGGCTCTTCTGGGTGTGGCATCCCCGCCGGTCATGAATAGCGTCCAGATATTTTTGGATCCGCTCAAACCGTT